>NZ_JAMBDS010000054.1:0-20190 GCF_025143785.1 Brachybacterium sp. p3-SID1565 | reverse complement strand
CCCGGCCGCTGCCCGGGCGCCGCGTGGCGCTGCGAGGTGAAGATGAGATGCAGATCCCGTGGAGGGATCAGCGCCGAGAGGTCACCGGGTCCTCGTCATCGTCGCCATCGTCGTCGTAGTCGTCGTCCTCATCGTCGTCGTCGAAGTCGTCATCGTCCTCGTCGTCGAAGTCGTCGTCATCGTCGTCGAAGTCGTCATCGTCGTCCTCGAGGTCGTCGAGATCATCGAGGTCGTCGTCGTCGAAGTCGTCCTCGCCGTCGAAGACGACCAGCGGGGTTGCCACGTCGTACGCGTCGAACAGCGCGTCGTCGTAGGCATCGAAGGCCGTGGTGAGACGATCGGTGGCGGCCTCGAGGGCGGGATCGCTGTCGCCACGGGAGGCGGCTGCGGCTTCGTAGTGGCGTTCCAGGGCGGCGATCAGCGCAGCAAGAGCGGAGCGAGGATCCGTGTTCATGGTTGGACCGTACCCCGTCCGGGGTCAGAATGGACAGTCATCGATCGATCATCCACGACGGGAGGAGCCCGGTGCCCGCAGGACAGAAGCCACCCATGGCCCGGGTGGTCCACGTGCGCGACCCACGAGGCGAGAAGGATCTGCCGCTGGAGAAGGGGCGGCGACCCGAGGACTACGAGTTCCGCATCATCACCGTGCCGCGGCGCACCTCCATCGGGGCGGTGCGGTCGGTGCTGACGGAGGAGGCGGAGTACGGCCGGTGGGAGCTGGCCCGGACCCGCATCTACATGGGCGGGGAGAAGAAGGTCTGGATGCGTCGGCGCATCATCCGGGTCCAGTCCACGCTGAGCGGGCCGCTGACGGCCTGATCGACCCTCTCGGCGGCGTCCACAATCGCCACCGGGGCCGGGCGCCGCGGTGCGCGCTCTGCTGGAATGGGCGCATGCCACTCCTGGTCCCCGCGATCCCACCTGCGGCACTGCTGGTGCTGCTGGTGGCGTACCTGCCTCCGGCGGTGGTCCTCTCCCGCATCGACGCCGTCGAGCAGCGACTGCCCAATCCCTGGGTCGCAGGCATGACGGCCGCTGTCACCGCCGGGCTGCTGCTCGCCTCCGTGGCGGACCCCTCCGTACGGGGATCCTTGCGCGGGGCGCTGGTGATCGCGGTGGTGCTGGGCCTGGGGGCCGTGCTGGTGGCCCTGGCCGCTCCCCCGCTGCTGGGCATGGGGGATGCGAAGACGGTGCCGGTGGTGATGCTGATGTCCACGACCCTCGGCGGCGAGGTGCTGATCGGGGCGATCCTGGGCATCGCGGTGCTGGGCGGGGTGGTCGGTGCGGCTGTGCTGATCGCCTCGGGACGGGCGGGCCAGCGCTTCCCCTTCGGACCTGTGCTGCTGGCCGGCCCGTTCCTCGGGCTGCTGGCCTCCCCGCTCGTCGCAGGCGCCCTGGGATCCGCGTGAAGTCGCCTCAGGAGCCGGAGGGGCCTCGTTGCCGTGCCACCTCGTACAGGGCGATGGAACCGGCCACAGCGGCGTTCAGCGAGCTGGCGCTGCCGGTCATGGGGATCTCGGCGAGCTGATCGCAGGATTCGCGCCACCCGGCGCTGAGGCCGATGGTCTCGTTGCCGACCACCAGCACGGTGGGCACCGTGAGGTCGGTGTCGGCGAGCTCGTGCCCGCGGGCCTCCTCCAGGCCCACCACCTGCCAGGGCTCCCCCGCCCCGCGGCGCCCCTCCACCCACGACAGCAGGTCGCGGTGGGAGTCCAGGCGCACCACGGGCATGGCGAACACCGAACCTGTGCTGGCGCGGATCGCGGCTGGATCCCAGGCATCCGCGCTGCGGCCGGTGATCACCAGCCCGTGCCCGCCCAGTGCATCGACGCTGCGTGCCAGGGAGCCGATGTTCCCCGGCGAGGTGGGCCGGTCGAAGGCCACCACCAGTCCGGTGCCGGTGCCTGTGCCGGTCCCGCTGCCGCGGACACGGCCGCCTCCCTCGCCGGAAAGCCGGGCATCCAACCTGCCCAGGTCGTCTGCGGGCACGGCCGCAATGGCCAGGAGCTCCGGGGGGCCGTCATCGCGCTGTCCCAGTTCGGCCATCAGCTCCGATGCCACCTCCACCACCGGTGCGGGCGGATCCTGCAGCAGCTCGCGCGCCCACCGCGACTGCTCGAGGCGCCCGTCGCTGAGCAGTGCCCGGATCTCGTGCCCGTGGGCGATCGCCTGCGTGATGGGCCGCACGCCGTGCACGATCATCTCGCCGGTGCGGGTGCGCTTGGTGCGGTTGGTCAGCAGGGCCTGCCACTGCTGGAAGAGGGCGTTGCGGCGTTCGAGCCGTGCAGGGAGCCTCACGCGCCCGCCCCGTCGTAGCCCAGCTGTCGCCACGCCTCGTACACCGCGATCGAGGCCGCGTTGGCCAGGTTCAGGGAGCGCCGGGCGGGGAGCATGGGGATCCGCACCCGCTCCGTGACCCTGTCGTGCGCCAGGACGTGCTCGGGAAGCCCTGTGGGCTCGGTGCCGAACAGTAGGACGTCCTGCCGCCGGTACGCGATGCGATCGAAGGTGACCTCGCTGTGGGAGGTGAAGGCGAACACCCGCGAGTCCGGGACAGCGGCCAGCGCCGCGTCGAGGTCGGGGTGGATGTGCACATCCGCGAGGTCGTGGTAGTCCAGGCCCGCCCGCCGCAGCTTGGCGTCCTCGAAGTCGAAGCCCAGGGGCTCTATCAGGTGCAGCCGTGCACCTGTGACCGCGGCCAGTCGGATCGCGTTGCCGGTGTTGCCGGCGATCACCGGTTCGTGGAGGAAGATGTGGACCATGTGACTCCTTGATCGACGAAGGGCCCCGGTGCGTACGACCGGGGCCCTTCGTGACGACGTGTCCGAGGGGGGACTTGAACCCCCACGCCCTAAAGCGGGCACTAGCACCTCAAGCTAGCGCGTCTACCAATTCCGCCACCCGGACAGGTGGTCGCCGTTGCGACGTGGAAACTCTAGCACGCACGCAGGCTCGCGAGCGCCCTTCCCCGACCCCTGCCAGCGGCTTCGTGGCGACCATCACGCGATGGTTCAGGAGAGCGCGCCGCGCAGCACGCCCAGTGCAGCAGAGATCGTGTCGCCCATGGACAGCAGGTGGGGCTCGTCGAGACGTTCGGCGAGGTCCTGCAGCGCGGCGGCCGCCAGGGCCAGCATGGTCGGATCGGGATCGATCAGCTGACCACCCTCCCATGCCGCCAGCTCGGCGAGCACCTCGCTGAGCTCCGCGCAGTCGGCGGGGCGGGAGGTGACGAGCAGGTCCACCCGGGCACGGGTTGCCAGGGCGGTGCAGCGCCGCAGCAGCGGGGTGGAGCGGCCGGGAAGGATCATGATCGGGGGCTCGGCCAGGGTTGTCGCACCCACGGGCTGCGCAGATCCACCCACCTGCAGGACTGCTCCCCGATCCCGGTCCATGAGTCACTCCTTTGCGCTCGGGACGACCGCCGTGCGGCTCGTGCGTGCGGCACATGCCGCTCACCGACTTTACTTCGGCTTTACCCGCTGGGGCAACCAGACCGGGCCGGCCCGACCGCTTTGTCCCAACCGTCCGATCCTCGCGTGCGGAGCCGCGCTCCGGTCAGGCCCGGCCCGCCAGCTGCGCCCGGGCCGCCGCGAGCATCTCCGCCCGGGGCGCCTCCCTGATGCCGAGCATCGACCGCAGCTGCATGTCCGCCTGGTGCACCAGCATCTCCAGGCCGTCGGCGATCTCGGAGCCGGCTGCCCCGAGCAGACACGCCAACGGAGCCGGCCACGGGTCGTACAGCACATCCATGAACACTGCGGGCACGTCGCTCACCCCGGTCCTGTGCCACGCATCGGCGAGCCCCGTGGCCCCCTCCAGAGCCAGTGCACTGATCACCACGTCGGCGGTCAGCACCTGTGCCGCGTCCCCCCAGGGCACCACCGTCACACGGGCGCCCGCTGCCCTTGCCAGCTCGCTCAGCGGTGCCAGCTTGCTGCGGGTGCGCGCTGTCAGCAGCAGCTGCCGGGCGCCCAGGTCCAGCAGGGCGGCCCCGGCACTCAGCGCGGTCGCGCCGGAGCCGATCACGGCACCGACGGCGGGCTCGCGCACGCCGTGGTCGCGTAGGGTCGCCACGATTCCGTGCACATCGTGGTTCTCCGCCCGGAAGCCGCCGCCGGGCAGCCGCAGCAGCGTGTTGGCGATGCCCAGCCTGGCCGAGGTGCCGTCCTGCAGCTCGGCCAGTGCGAAGGCCTCCGGCTTGCCCGGCATGGTGACGCTGGCACCATCGAGCCCGCGCCCCTCCCCCGCGGTGAGGAAGGCGGCGAGGCCACCAGCGGGGACCTCGAAGCGCTCGTAGACGACGTCCTCGCGTCCCAGCACCGCATAGGCGGTGCGATGCAGCAGCGGGGACAGCGAGTGCCGGATCGGGGATCCGATCACCCCGAAGCGGCGCGCCCCGGGGGTCAGCCCTTGCTGTCGGCCCACTGCTGCCATTCGCGCACGTTCTCGGTGTGCTCGTCCCAGGTCTCCGCGAACTTCGTCTCACCGGTGTCGGTGTTGACCGTGACGAAGTAGAGCCAGCCGCCCTCAGGCGGGTCGAGGGTGGCATCCAGGGTGGCACCGCCGGGCGAGGCGATCGGGCCGGGAGGCAGGCCTGTGTGGACGTAGGTGTTGTACGGCGAGTCGGTGGCGCGCTCGGCATCGGTGGTGCCCACGCTGGCCTCCTTGCCCGTCACGTAGTGCACGGTGGAGTCGAACTGGAGGGGCATCGGGCTGCCCCCGGCCTCTCCCTTGCCCTCCAGGCGGTTCAGGATGGTCCTCACGACCTTGCCGTAGTCCTCGGCGTTGCGCACCTCGAGCTCGGCGAGGGAGGCGATGGTGAGGGTGCGGTGCCACTGGTCCTCGGGGATCTCGCGCTTGGTGAGCTCCTCCTCCATGCGGCCCCACATCATCGACAGCACGTCGCTGGCGGTCGCGTCCTCGGAGATGTCGTAGCGTCCCGGCCACAGGTAGCCCTCGGGGCTGTTCGCGGGGTTCTCCGGGATCCCGAGGGAGGTGTAGTCCTTCGCCGCGGCCTCGAACTCCTCGACCGGGATGTCCGTGCTCTCCGAGAGGATCGGCCAGATCTGCTCCAGCCGAAGGCCCTCGGGGACGATCACCCGGTGGGCGGCGAGGCTGGCCGGATCCAGCAGCAGTCTCATGGCGTCGGAGGAGTTCATCTCCTTCTTCAAGCGGTACAGGCCCGGCTCGATGGAGGAGGCCTCCGGGGTGTTGGAGAAGACGGTGATGAAGGGCCCGGCCGACTTGATCACGCCCTCTTCGACGAGGGTGCTCGCGATGTCGGTGCCGGTGTCGCCCTGGGCCACCTCGATGACCACCTCACCGGTACCGGGGCCGGGGTAGTCCTGCTCCTCGGCCTCGACGTTGACGTTGGAGGTGAGCCACCGGTAGCCCTGGTAGCCGCCGAAGGTGAGGCCGCCCAGCACCACGACCACCAGCAGGATCGGGATCAGCGCCCGCAGACCGCCACTGCGACGGCCACCGCGACGGGATCCTCGACGGTGCGTGCCGCGGGCGTGCTGGTCCTCGACGATGTCCTCGAGGAAGGCGTCCTCGTCGCTCATGCGGAGTCCTCCTGCTGGGTTCCGGGAGCCGGCGGGGCCGGGGGGTGGTGGGGGTCACCGGGTTCGGTGCGGACGAGCTCGCCTGCCCGGGCCCCGGTGGACCGTTCGACGTCCAGCGCCTGCTGGAGGATCATCACGGCTGCCACCTGGTCCACGACCTGGCGGTGCTTCCGGCCGCGACGTCCTGAGTCGTGCAGGGCCCGGTGAGCGGACACCGTGGTGAGGCGCTCGTCGAGCAGACGCACCTCGATGTGGTCACCGGTGCCGGACAGCATAGCGACCAGCTCGGCCGCGAACGCCCTCGCCTTGCCGGCGGCGGGCCCCTCCTGTCCCGACAGCGAGCGGGGCAGTCCCACCATGACGACACGGGCGCCGCTGGCGGCCACCTCGGACGCCACCCGGGCGACCGCCTCGCCGCGCGGAACCGTCTGAACCGGGGTGGCGATCATTCCGTCGAGGTCGCTGCGTGCCAGGCCCACGCGGACGTCGCCGACGTCGACACCGAGCCGGACGCCGCGGGGCAGGCTCCCGGTCATGCCGACGCGGTCGAGGTGACGCCGGTGCGCACGGCCTCCAGGGCTGCTTCGACGCGCTCGGGATCGCCGCCACCGCCCTGTGCCATGTCGGCCTTTCCGCCGCCGCGGCCTCCCATCGCCTCGGCACCGGCGCGCAGGAGGCTGCCGGCGGCCAGGCCCTGCTCACGGGCAGCGGCGTTGGTGGCCACGACGAGCGAGGCGCGGGAGTCCTCGTGTCCCGCCACGGCGATCACGGCCGGCACGTCCTCGCCGAGGCGGGAGCGCAGGTCCTGGGCCAGGGTGCGCAGGTCTCCGGCGGAGACGCCCGCCCCGGCATCGTGGGTGAGCATCCGCACACCGGCCACCTCCGTGGCCTGCGCGACCAGCTGGCCGGCCTGGGCCTGCAGCTGGGCTCCGCGCATCGCGGCCAGCTGCTTCTCCATGTCCTTGATGCGCTGGGTGAGCGCGCGGACACGCTCGGGGATCTCGTCGCTGCCCACCTTGAGGATCTCGGCCAGCTGGGACACCATCGCGTGCTCCTTGGCGCGGTGACGGTAGGCCGACAGGCCCACCAGTGCATCCACGCGACGCACGCCGGAGCCGATCGACGACTCCCCCATCAGCTGGATCGCACCGATCGCCCCGGTGGTGGGCACGTGGGTGCCGCCGCACAGCTCGCGCGACCAGTCCCCGCCGATGGACACCACGCGCACGATGTCCCCGTACTTCTCGCCGAACAGGGCCTGGGCGCCCAGGGCCTTGGCCTCGTCCAGCGGCATCTGGGTGTCGGTGACCTCCAGCTCGTCCTGCAGGAGGGTGTTGACTCGCCCCTCGATCTGCTCGAGGGCGGAGCGCGGCACGCTCTGGCCGTACCGGAAGTCGAAGCGCATCCGGCCCGGCGAGTTCTCGGAGCCGGCCTGGGTGGCGCCCTCCCCGATCTCCTCCCGCAGAGCCTCGTGGACCATGTGGGTGGCGGTGTGTGCGCGCGCGATGGCGCCGCGGCGCTCGGTGTCGATGGCGGCGATCGCGCCGGAGCCGGGGCTCGCGGCGCCCTCGACCAGGCGACCGCGGTGCACGATCAGTCCCTTGATGGGCGCCTGGACGTCGTCCACCTCGATGATGCCTCCGCTGTCCAGGGAGATGCGGCCCTGGTCGGCGAGCTGACCGCCGGCCTCGGCGTAGAAGGGGGTCTCGGCCAGGACGATCTCGACGTCTGCTGGCGCGTGGACCTCGTCCACGAGGCCGCCGTCGACCAGCACCGACTCCACGGTGGTGGCCACGGTGGATTCGGTGTAGCCCAGGAACGGGACGTTACCTCCGCGCTGGGTGAGCAGCCGGTTGTACAGGGCGGTGTCGGTGTGGCCGGACTTCTTCGAGGCCGCATCGGCGCGGGCGCGCTCCCGCTGCTCCTGCATCGCAGTGCGGAAGCCCTCCTCGTCGACCGTCAGGCCCACCTCGCTTGCCATCTCCAAGGTCAGGTCGATGGGGAAGCCATAGGTGTCGTGCAGGCGGAAGGCGTCCTCACCGGCCAGGGTGCGGCCGCCCTCCTCCTTCACGGCACCGGTGACCTGGTCGAAGATGCTGGTGCCGGTGGCGAGGGTGCGACGGAACGCCTCCTCCTCGGTGTAGATGGTCTCGCTGATGCGCGCGAACTCGGTGCGCAGCTCCGGATAGGACTCGGCCATCACGGCCTGGCACACGGGAAGCAGCTCGGGCATCGAGGGGCGATCGTGGCCCAGCAGGCGCATGGAGCGCACCGCGCGGCGGATCAGTCGGCGCAGCACGTAGCCGCGCCCCTCGTTCCCGGGGCGCACGCCGTCCGAGCACAGCATCAGTGCGCTGCGCACGTGGTCGGCGATCACCCGGAAGCGGACGTCGTCCTCCTCATCGGCGCCGTAGCGGCGGCCGGAGAGCTCCTGGGCCTTCTCGATCACGGGGAAGACCTCGTCGATCTCGTACATGTTGTCCTTGCCCTGGAGCAGGTACGCCACGCGCTCGAGGCCCATGCCGGTGTCGATGGACTTGAAGTCCAGCTCGCCCAGCAGCGGGTAGTCCTTGCCCGACCCCGCACCGCGCAGGTACTGGTCGAACACCAGGTTCCAGATCTCCAGGTAGCGGTCCGAGGCCTCCTCGCTGGGCCACTCGCGGTGCGCCCCGCCCACCTCCTCGGGCCCGTACTCGGGGCCGCGATCGTAGTGCCACTCGCCGCAGGGGCCGGCCGGGCCGGGCTGGCCGGTGTCCCAGAA
This sequence comes from Brachybacterium sp. p3-SID1565, assembly GCF_025143785.1. Taxonomy (NCBI): domain Bacteria; kingdom Bacillati; phylum Actinomycetota; class Actinomycetes; order Micrococcales; family Dermabacteraceae; genus Brachybacterium; species Brachybacterium sp. p3-SID1565. Next base: position 11,862 of record NZ_JAMBDS010000054.1, on the reverse strand, counting down.
GATCTCCTCGCGCGGCAGGGTGACGATGCGCTCGGCGGGCAGGCCGATCTTGTCGATCAGGACCTTCCGGGACTCCTCGTCCTGCTCCCAGATGGTGATCCACATGCGATCGGGGTCCAGGCCGTAGCCGCCCTGCTCCTGGGGCGTGGTCATCAGCTCCCAGGACAGCTCGATCGCGCCCTCCTTGAAGTAGTCCCCGAAGGAGAAGTTCCCGGCCATCTGGAAGAAGGTGCCGTGGCGGGTGGTGCGGCCAACGTTCTCGATGTCGTTGGTGCGGATGCACTTCTGCACGCTGACGGCCCGCGGCCAGGGTGCGCGCTCGGTCCCGACGATGTAGGGGATGAAAGGGACCATCCCGGCGATCGTGAACAGGATCGAGGGGTCCGAGGAGACCAGGGAGGCGCTGGGCACGACCTGGTGCCCTCGCTTCTCGAAGAAGTCGAGGTATCGACGACGGACCTCAGATGCACGCATGGGGGTGTCCTTCCTGGAGCGGTCCCACGGGGGCGCATGCTCACGGGCATGCGGGGGAAGAGCTGTTGTTCGGACGCGAAGGCCCCGGTCAGGGTACCGGAGTACGCCTGCCGGGGCCTTCGTGAGCCTGGGCTGAAGCGGAATGCGTCAGCGAGCGTAGTACTCGACGACCAGCGGGACCTCACAGGTCACGGGGACCTCGGCGCGCTTGGGGCGGGAGACCAGCTTGGCCTTGAGCTCGGCCAGCTCCACCGACAGGTACGAGGGCACGGAGGCCAGCACATCGGCGTTGCCGCCCTCGGCAGCGATCTGGAACGGCTCCATGGCCTGCGACTTGGGCTTGATCTGGATGGTCTGCCCCGGCTTCACGCGGAAAGAGGGGCGGTCCACCAGCTTGCCGTCGACCAGCACGTGACGGTGGGTCACGGCCTGGCGGGCCTGCAGGATGGTGCGGGCGAAGCCGGCGCGCAGCACGAGGGCGTCCAGGCGCATCTCGAGCAGCTCGATCATGCTCTCACCCGTCAGGCCGGACTCCTTGCGGGCGTCCAGGTAAGCGCGGTGCAGCTGCTTCTCGCGCAGGGCGTACTGCGCGCGCAGACGCTGCTTCTCGCGCAGACGCACGGCGTAGTCCGACTCGGTGCGGCGACGGGCGCGGCCGTGCTCGCCCGGGGGGTACGGGCGCTTCTCGAAGTACTTGATCGACTTCGGCGTGAGCGGGAGCCCGAGGGCTCGGGACAGACGCGCCTGACGGCGCGCACGGGTGACGTTGGTCACGAGGTATACCTCTTGTTCGCGTGGTGTGAATCCAGTCTTGCAGCCGCGGATTCAGCCGCTCAGACTACCCCAGCCAGGGGCGCAGCTCAATGCTCGGCGGCGCAGGTCGTCCCCGGTTTCCCTGTGCAGTCGCTCACGCTCGCCCGCCGCGGACGATCCGGCGCAGCGCCTCCACCCGCCGGGCCACCTCGGCCTCCGCGCCGTGGGTGCCGGGCCGGTAGTAGTCCACACCGATCAGCTCGTCCGGCGGGTACTGCTGGGGGGCGACCCCGTGGGGCGCGTCGTGTGCGTACACGTACTCCTCACCGTGGCCCAGGTCCTTCGCACCGGAGTAGTGGGCGTCCCGCAGCGCCGGGGGCACGGGGCCCGCCTTGCCGGCGCGCACATCGGCGATGGCCGCGTCGATCGCCTTGTAGGAGGTGTTGGACTTCGGGGCGGTGGCGATGTGCACGACGGCCTGCGCCAGGGGAATGCGACCCTCAGGCATGCCCAGCATCTGCACCGCCTGCATCGCGGCCACGGCCACCTGCAGCGCGGTGGGATCGGCCATCCCCACCTCCTCGCTCGCCGCGATCACCACGCGGCGCGCGATGAAGCGGGGGTCCTCCCCCGCCTCGATCATGCGGGCCAGGTAGTGCAGGGAGGCGTCGACGTCGCTGCCGCGCATGGACTTGATGAACGCACTGGTCACGTCGTAGTGCTGATCCCCTGCCCGGTCGTAGCGCAGGGCCGCGCGGTTGACCGCTTGGGCCAGCGTGGCGGCGTCGACCTCACGGGAGTCCTTCATCAGGGCCGCCGCGGCCGCGGCCTCGAGGGAGGTGAGGATCTTGCGGGCGTCCCCGCCGCCCAGACGCAGCAGGGCCTCCCGGGCGTCGTCGGCGAGGGTCACCGCGCCGTCCAGCCCCCGCGGTGAGGTCAGGGCGCGGTCCACCAGCTCGTCGAGGTCCTCCCGCGCCAGCGGCTCCAGGGTGAGCACGATCGAGCGGGACAGCAGGGGCGAGATCACGGAGAAGTAGGGGTTCTCGGTGGTGGCGGCCACCAGGGTCACCCACCGGTTCTCGACGCTGGGCAGCAGGGCGTCCTGCTGGGACTTGGAGAAGCGATGCACCTCGTCGACGAACAGCACCGTCTCCTTGCCGGTGGTGCGCAGGCGGGAGGGGGCGCGGTCCACCACCTCGCGCACCTCCTTCACCCCGGCGAGCACGGCCGAGAGCTCCACGAACTCGCGATCGCCCGAGCTGGCCACCACGTACGCGAGCGTGGTCTTGCCGGTGCCGGGCGGCCCCCACAGGATCACCGAGGAGGGGGCCGTGCGGGAGTCGTCGGCGGCCACCAGTCGGCGCAGCGGGCTGCCGGGCTCGAGAGCGGCGTGCTGGCCGACGACCTCGTCGAGCGAGCGCGGGCGCATCCGCACCGCGAGCGGCGCACGATGGTCCCGATTGCGGTCGGAGAGGGTGCGCGGGGCGGGTGCATCGCCCGCCAGCGAGAACAGGTCCTCCTCCATCCCCCCAGCGTAGTCCGCCCCTGTGACAGGCGGACCGGCACGAGCGGGAGCCGCCCTCCTGTGGCGCGCATCCCGATTGGCAACGGAGGGGAACCTACCGGCCGGTCCCCGCGGCCGTCGCTACTGTTCCTGGATCGACCGCCGGCGGTCGAACGGCTTCGACCGACGGCGGTCCATGGCCGAGCACTCACCGAGGACGGACGCGATGACGCACTCCACCCCCAGCGACCCGGTGCTGGACACCGCGCGTATCCGCGACCCCTACCAGCTCGATCCGGCGGACATCCAGGATCCGCCCCGCACCTTCCGCGGCGCGCTGAAGTTCCTGGGCCCAGGCATGATCACCTCTGCGGCCGTGGTGGGCTCCGGCGAGCTGCTGACCGCCACCACCCTCGGCGCCCAGGTGGGCTTCCTGTTGCTGTGGCTGGTGCTGGTCTCGACCTTCGTGAAGGTGTGGGTGCAGATCGAGCTGGGCCGTTGGACCATCTCCACCGGCCGCGTCGCGGTCTCCGGCTGATGACCACGATCGCCTCGATCTTCGACTCCGCGGTCGGCCGGTGGGGTGCGGTGGTGTTCCTGATCGGTGCGGGCACGGCGCTGTTCAAGACCATCATCGCCAACGTGCCCAGCCTGGGGCGGCAGGTGGGCAATACGCTGGCGGTGTTCGGGGCCTTCGACTGGGAGGACCAGAAGGTCCGCGACCGCTGGATGCGCTGGATCATGGTCGTGCTGCCCATCCTGTGGGGTCTGTTCGGCACGATCGTGCGCTCCCCGCTGCCGCTGGTGATCCTGGCCGGCATCCTCAACTCGATATTCCTGATCGGCGTGGCGATCTCCACCCTGTACCTCTCCCGCACCCAGACCGATCCGCGCGTCCGCGACGGACTGCCGTTCAACACCATGGTGGTCATCTCCGCCATCGCCATCACACTGGTCGGCGTGATCGGCCTCTACAGCACCATCGCCGACCTGCTCGGCTGAGAAGGGAGCACCATGCTCGCCGTCGTCGTCCATGCCCCCGGTGACCTCCGTGTGCAGGAGGTGCCCGATCCCGTCCCGGCGCCCGACGAGGTGCTGCTGCGGATGTCCTTCGGTGGCATCTGCGGCTCCGACATCGCCTACTGGCGCAGCGGCATCAGCGGCACCGCGGTGCTGAAGGATCCACTGATCCTCGGCCATGAGGTCTCCGGCACCATCGAGGCGGTCGGCGAGGACGCCCGCGCCCCGGTGGAGGCGGCCGGGCTGGGGACCGGCTCCGCGGTGACCGTGCACCCGGCCACCCTCGTCGGCCAGTACCGGATGCCGGCCGAGATCGCGGATCGCACCAACCTGTGGCCGCAGGTCCGCTACTTCGGCTCGGCCGCGTTCGATCCGCACGAGCAGGGCGGCTTCTCCACCCTGCGCGCCGTGCGCCCGGACCAGCTGCGGGCGGTGCCCGCGGGCGTCACCCTGGAGCACGCGGCGCTGGCCGAGCCCTTCGCGGTCGCCCTGCACGCCGTCGCCCGCGCCGGTGACGTCTGCGGTCGCAGCGTGCTGGTCAACGGGGCCGGCCCGATCGGGGCCCTCGCTGTGGCAGCGGCCCGGCTGGCCGGTGCCGATCGCGTCGTCGCGGCCGACCTCTCCCCGGCCGCGCTGGAGATCGCCCGTGCCATGGGCGCCGACGGGACGGTCGACGTCGGCGCCGGTGACGCACTGCCCGCCGACGTGGACGTGGCGATCGAGGCCTCCGGCTCACCCCGCGCCCTGGGCGGGGTGGTCGCAGCCGTGCGCCGCGGTGGCGTGCTGGTGCAGGTGGGGAACCTCCCGGCCGGCGAGGTGCAGGCCAGCCTGGGCGGGATCGTCACCCGGGAGATCGAGTACCGCGGCTCCTACCGCTTCGTCGACGAGATCAGCGGCGCCCTGGAGGCCATGGCGGGAGGTCTGGACGTGTCCCCGCTGATCACCCACACGGTCCCGCTGGACAGGGCCGTCGAGGGCTTCGAGATCGCAGCGGATCGCTCCACCGGATCCTCGAAGGTGCTCATCGACCTGCGGTGAGCGCCCTCGCGATGCGACCCGGCCATGAGGGCCCCTCGTAGATCAGTGCCGTGTAGCCCTGCACCAGGTCGGCGCCTGCGGCCAGGCGTGCGGTGACATCGGCCGCGGTGGTGACCCCACCGCAGCTGATCACCACGGAGCCTGTCGGCAGCTCCTCGCGCAGCAGGCGCAGCACCTCCTCGGAACGGCCCGCCAGGACGGGGCCGGAGAGCCCACCGGCACCGATGCGCTCGATCCGGGCGCGGTCCTCGCGCAGGCTCTGGGGACGCTCGATGGTGGTGTTGGTGGCGATGACGCCGGCCAGGCCCAGTTCGGCCACCAGACGCGCCACCTCCCGCACGTCATCGTCATGGAGGTCGGGAGCGATCTTCACCAGCACCGGCACGGCACGACGCAGCCGCCGCTCGGAGCGGGCCGCCTCCTCGAGGACCGCCCTCAGCACGGGCCGCAGCGACTCCACGGACTGCAGGTCGCGCAGGCCGGGAGTGTTCGGGCTGGACACGTTCACGGCGAGGTAGCTGGCGTAGGGGGCCAGGGTGCGGGCGGAGAAGCGGTAGTCCTCAGCCGCGTCCTCGAGCGGGGTGGACTTCGACTTGCCGATGTTCACGCCGATCACGGCGCGCTGCCCGCGCTCGCTGCGCCGCACGCGCGAGAGCCGCTCGGCCAGCTGAGCGGCACCGCGATTGTTGAACCCCATGCGGTTGATCAGTGCGCGGTCCTCCACCAGGCGGAAGCACCTCGGTGCGGGGTTGCCCGGCTGCGGACGCGCGGTCACCGTCCCCACTTCCACGTGGCCGAAGCCCAGGTCCAGCAGAGCCAGCGGCACCTCGCCGTCCTTGTCGAACCCGGCGGCGAGACCGAAGGCGTGGGGGTGACGCAGACCCAGCACCTCGGGCCCCTCGGCCGCGGCGCGCACCGGGTCGGGCACGCGGAACAGCGCCCTCAGCAGCAGGCCGCTTCCGGGCAGGGCGGAGACCAGCTGGAGAGCGTCCACGGTGAGATGGTGCGCGAGCTCGGGGTCGATGCGGCCCAGCACGTGGCGGAACACGAACGGGTACAGACCGCGGGAGGCAGGAGTCGGGGAGATCACGGGGTCACGGTACGTGCTCGGCGGGGCACCGCGCGCCCCTTTCGTCCTGCGAACGATTCCCGACGGCATCGCGTGCACGGGGGTGCGGCGACCGAACGGTGGTGAGGCGGCGCTGTCGTCGGGGGATCAGCGCGAGCGCTGCCGCATCAGGTAGGTCAGCGCGACCACGGGCAGGAGCAGCGGGATGAACCCGTAACCGATGCCGTAGACGGACCACACCGTGTCGTCGGGGAACAGAGAGGGTGCCAGCACGCTCACCGTTCCCACGCAGACCACGCCGACCAGCTCCAGCACCACCAGCCACAGGGCTGCCCGGGATCCGTCCCGGCCCCTCACCAGCGCGATCGTCACCGCGATGTAGGTGATCGCCGCCAGCAGCGAGAGCGAGTAGGCCAGCGGTGCGGCATCGAAGTCGCGCAGGATCTGCACCAGGCTGCGGGCGGTCGCGGAGATCGCGAAGATGCCGTAGACGATCACCAGCACCGTGGTGAAGCCTCGCGAGCGGGATGCGCGCGCGCCCGTCGGTCCGTGAGGGCTCATGCGAACCCTCCCGGCCAGATCTGCTCGAGTCGCATCGCCAGCACGGTCAGGGTCACGGCGACCACGCCGATGGCGAGGCTCCCCCAGCGGGTGCGCTCCCAGATGCCCAGCCAGGCGCCCCCGATGGGCAGCACCACCCCGGTGAGCAGGTATCCGTACAGCGTGACCGGGTCGGTCACCTCCCCGCCGCCGAGGTCGCGCATCACCAGCCCCAGCCCGAGCACCACCCACACCACCAGCACCAGGGCGGCCGCGCCCAGCAGCACCAGGTCCGCGGCGAGGTCGCGCAGCGTGTAGTAGGCCGCAAGGGCCGCAGTCAGTCCGCACACCACGTACAGCACGATCATCAGCACCTGCATGGGTGGCGTCGTCCTCCTCGGCCCGGGATCGGGTGGATCCGGGTGTCGATGCTGCGGCCATCCGCTCGCCCGCCCCACGGGCGGCCGGCGACCGAACGGGGTGTCGGGGCCGACGCCTACGATAGATGCATGCCAATGATCAGTGTGTCCACAGCTTCCGTGCGCGACGTCGAGGCCGACGTCCTCATCCTCCCGCTGCTGAGCGGGAAGGACGATTCCCCCGCCAGCGTTCCCGGTGCGCCCGAGGTCACCGAGGCGATCGCCGCTCTGGAGCCGAGCAGCGCCCGCGGCGACGTGCACCGCATCCCCTCCTTCTCACTCGCCGCTGCCGGGTCCCTGCTGCTGGTCGGCGTGGGCGCCTCCTCGCTGGACGAGGTGTCGGCCGAGGATCTGCGCCTCGCGTACGGCGCCGCCTCCCGCGTGCTGACGGGCGTCGGCACCGCCGCCCTCGCGCTGCCCGGGGGCAGCGCCCAGCAGCTCGCCGCGGCCATCGAAGGGGCTGCGCTCGGCGCCTACGCCTTCAACGCCCACAAATCGGAGTCCTCCAAGGCGAAGCCCGCTGTGGAGTCGCTGGTGGTGCTCGCCGAGGACGAATCCGCAGCCACCACCGCCGCGGAGCGGGCGGACGTGCTCGCCGGAGCCGTCGGCATCGCACGGGACCTGGTCAACACTCCCCCGAACCTGCTCTACCCGGCCGAGTTCGCCCGTCGGGCCCAGGAGCTCGTGGAGGATCTGCCGATCACCGTGACCGTGCTGGACGAGAAGGAGCTGGCCGAGGGCGGTTACGGCGGCATCGTCGGCGTGGGCCAGGGCTCCAGCCGCCCGCCGCGCCTGGTGCGCCTGGAGTACGCGCCCGAGGGCGCCGCTCAGTCGGTCGCCCTGGTGGGCAAGGGCATCACGTTCGACACCGGCGGCATCTCCATCAAGCCGGCTGCGGGCATGGACGAGATGACCTCCGACATGACCGGCGCCGCCACCGTGCTGGCCGCCACCGTGGGCGCGGCTCGCCTGGGCCTGGGCGTGAGGATCACCACCTTCCTCGCACTGGCCGAGAACATGCCGGGCGGTGGCGCACAGCGTCCCGGTGACGTCGTCACCATGCGCAACGGCATGACCGTCGAGGTGCTCAACACCGACGCCGAGGGTCGCATGGTGATGGCCGACGCCCTCGTCGACGCCGTCGCCACCGAGCCGGACCTGGTGATGGACGTGGCCACCCTCACGGGCGCGGCGATGGTGGCGCTGGGCAAGCGCACCGCCGCGGTGATGGGCACCGAGGCCGCGCGCGAGGCGGTGATGGAGGCATCGGCTCAGGCAGGCGAGCCGTTCTGGCCGTTGCCGTTCCCGGCCGAGCTGCGTGCGGACCTCACGGGTCGGGTCGCGGATCTGCGCAACATCGGTGAGCGCTGGGGCGGCGCGCTGTCCGCCGGGGTGTTCCTCAAGGAGTTCGTGGGAGAGGCCGAATGGGCTCACCTCGACATCGCCGGCCCCGCGTTCTCCACCGCACCGCTGGGCTACATGGGCAAGGGGGCGACCGGTATGAGCGTGCGCACAGTCCTGCAGGTGATCGAGGACCGCGCCCGCTGACCGAACGTACGAGCACACCGTACGGCGCCGCCTCGTGCCCTAGCATGGGTCTCGAAGGCGGCGCCGTCCGGTTGGGCCGGGCGCACAGGCCGCGATCATCACTCAGCGAGGGAGCACACAGGTGGCTGCAACGACCACTGACCAGTTCGACGTCGTGATCCTGGGGGGTGGCAGCGGGGGCTACGCGGCTGCGCTGCGCGGCGCCCAGCTCGGTCTGACCATCGCCATGGTGGAGAAGGACAAGCTCGGCGGCACCTGCCTGCACCGCGGCTGCGTCCCCACCAAGGCCATGCTCCACGTCGGCGAGATCGCCGACGCCCCCTCGGAGGGCAAGGACCTCGGCCTGGACATCTCCCTCAACGCGGTCGATGTCGAGAAGGTGCTCGGCTTCAAGGACAAGGTCATCGGGCGTCTCTACAAGGGCCTGCAGGGCCTGGTGAAGTCCCGTGACGTCGAGTACGTCGAGGGCTTCGGCCGCCTCACCGGCAAGAACCAGGTCACCGTGGAGACCGGCGACGGCGAACGAGTGCTGACCGGCAAGAACATCGTCCTTGCCACCGGTTCCTTCTCCAAGACGCTGCCGGGCATCGAGCTGGGCGGTCGGATCCTGGACTCGGAGGCCGCGCTGCAGCTGCCCGAGGTGCCGAAGAACCCGATCATCCTGGGCGGCGGCGTCATCGGCGTGGAGTTCGCCTCGGTGTGGAAGTCCCTCGGCGCCGAGTCGGTGACCATCGTGGAGGGCTTGCCCCACCTGGTGGCCAACGAGGACGAGTCCCTCTCCAAGGCCCTTGAGCGCTCCTTCAAGAAGCGCGGCATCAAGTTCTCCCTCGGGGTGTTCACCGAGAAGGTGGAGCCCAGCGACTCCGGCGTCAAGGTCACCCTGGCCGACGGCACCGTCTTCGAGGGCGACTACCTGCTGGTGGCGGTGGGCCGTGGCCCCGTCACCAAGGACCTCGGCTACGAGGAGCAGGGCATCGAGATGGATCGCGGCTTCGTGCTGGCGGACAAGGGGACGCTGGAGACCAGCGTGCCCGGCATCTACGCCGTGGGCGACATCGTGCCCGGCCTGCAGCTGGCTCACCGCGGGTTCCAGCAGGGCATCTTCGTGGCCGAGCTCATCGCCGGGCAGAACCCCGCCCCGATCGTGGAGTCCGGGATCCCCCGCATCACGTACTGCGAGCCGCAGCTCGGCTCCGTGGGACTGACCGAGAAGCAGGCGAAGGAGCAGCTGGGCGACGACGCCGTGCAGACCTACGAGTACAACCTCGGCGGCAACGGCAAGTCCCAGATCCTCGGCACCACCGGCTTCATCAAGCTGGTCCGTGAGAAGGACGGCCCCATCGTGGGTGTCCACATGGTCGGCTCGCGCATGTCCGAGCTGATGGGCGAGGCGCAGCTGATCGTCAACTGGGAGGCCTACCCCGAGGACGTCGCCTCCCTGGTCCACGGTCACCCCACGCAGCACGAAGCCATGGGCGAGGCCGCACTGGCCCTCGCCGGCAAGCCCCTGCACGCCCACGCCTGAGCCTGACGCCACCAGAAGGAGAACATCATGTCCGAAACCGTGAAGATGCCCGCACTGGGCGAGTCCGTCACCGAGGGCACCGTCACCCGGTGGCTGAAGTCCGTGGGCGACACCGTCGAGGTGGACGAGCCCCTGCTGGAGGTCTCCACCGACAAGGTCGACACCGAGATCCCCTCCCCCGTGGCCGGGACCATCGAGAAGATCCTGGTCGAGGAAGACGAGGACGCCGAGGTCGGCGCTGATCTGGTTGTGATCGGCGACGGTTCCGGCTCCGACGACTCCGGCTCCTCCGACAACGGTGCCTCCGACGAGGAGTCCGAATCATCCGAGGGCGAGGACCTCGCCTCCGATGAGACCGTGGCGCCCTCCACCTCGCAGGAGACCCCCGCCGGGGAGGACGAGAAGCCCGCCGACAAGGAGCCCGACTCCAGCGACAGCGGCTCTTCCGGCGAGGCCGGGAAGAAGGCCTCGGGTGGCGCCGCCTCCGGTCAGGAGGTGACGATGCCCGCACTGGGCGAGTCCGTCACCGAGGGCACCGTCACCCGGTGGCTGAAGTCCGTGGGCGACACCGTCGAGGTGGATGAGCCCCTGCTGGAGGTCTCCACCGACAAGGTCGACACCGAGATCCCCTCCCCCGTGGCCGGCACCCTGCTGGAGATCCGGGTCGAGGAGGACTCCGACGCCGAGGTCGGTGCCGTGCTCGCGATCGTGGGTGACGCGAGCGCCGCCTCCTCCGAGGAGCCGGCCGACGACGCCCCCAAGGCCGAGGAGAAGCCCGAGCCCTCCGAGGAGAAGAAGGCCGAGGAGAAGCCCGAGCCGAAGGCGGAGGAGAAGAAGTCCGAGCCTGCCGAGGACAAGACCGAGGCGCCCAAGGGCGAGGAGAAGCAGGACCCGTCGGCTCCCGCCTCCGCGCCGAAGGCCGCGGACTCCGTCAGCGGTGCCGAGGGCTCCGGCTACGTGACCCCGCTGGTGCGCAAGATGGCCTCCGAGGCCGGTATCGACCTGTCCTCGGTCAAGGGCACGGGCCTGGGCGGTCGCATCCGCAAGCAGGACGTGCAGGAGGCGATCGACGCCGCCGAGCAGGCCGCATCCGCTCCGGCGGCCACGCAGCAGGCAGCCCCTGCTGCTCAGGCCCCGAAGCAGGCCCCGAAGGTGGAGGTCTCCCCGTTGCGCGGCACCGAGGAGAAGATGAGCCGGATCCGCAAGATCACCGCGAAGCGCATGGTGGAGTCCCTGCAGACGCAGGCCCAGCTCACCACCGCCGTCGAGGTGGACATGACCCGCGTGGCGAAGCTGCGCGGTGCGGCCAAGGACGCCTTCGCCCAGCGCGAGGGCGCCAAGCTCACCTTCCTGCCGTTCATCATGATGGCCGCGGTGGAGGCGCTGAAGACCTACCCGAAGATCAACGCCGAGATCGACGGCGACATGATCAAGTACAACGCCTCCGAGAACATCGGCATGGCAGCGGACACCGACCGCGGCCTGGTGGTGCCGGTGATCAAGAACGCCGGCGATCTGAACCTGGCGGGTCTGGCCCGTCAGATCGGCGAGCTCGGCGGCAAGGCGAAGAACAACAAGCTGGGGCCGGACGATCTCTCCGGTGCGACGTTCACCATCACCAACACCGGTTCCGGTGGCGCCCTGTTCGACACCCCGATCGTGCCCAACCCGCAGGTGGGCATCCTGGGCTGCGGCACCATCGTCAAGCGTCCGGCCGTGGTGCAGAACGCCGAGGGCGATGACTCCATCGCCATCCGCTCGATGATGTACCTGTTCCTCTCCTACGACCACCGACTAGTGGACGGCGGCGATGCCGCGCGCTTCCTCACCCACATGAAGAAGCGCCTCGAGGACGGCGCGTTCGAGGCCGAACTCGGTCTGTGAGCAGTGGGGTCGCCCTGAGGCGGCTCTGAGGTCGGCAGGGGGGGGCCGCCCCCCGGGGGGGGCCCCCCACCACCAGGCGCCCGCCCTC
>NZ_JAMBDS010000053.1:0-21160 GCF_025143785.1 Brachybacterium sp. p3-SID1565 | reverse complement strand
ACCTTTCTTTATGCCGTCCGTCGGGCGAGACCACACCCCCGTGAAATCTCGAGGTTAACGACTCTGCTGTTCACCACGTCCGGTGTCGTCACGAGAACGCCGCCGGAGATGCCGGCCGCTATCGCTTGCTTGAGTCGGGCCTCGGTGTCGCCGGGCGGCAGATCGTCTCGGTCCCGCCAGACAGGGATGCCAGCGGCCCGGAGGAGCCGGGCGAGTTCCGTAGCAACACCAGTACCGTCTTTCTGGCGGTACGAGATGAAGACGGGGTCTGCTGGGTCAGGGGCAGCGGGATCGGATGTCATGGCGTCTCCTTGTGTTCTTCGGTTACAGCGGCGCGCCTCACCGCATCACTGGCGTGCGGGCCGTTTACAGGAGGCGCCGTAGGAAGCCTCTCGGGTACCACTGGCAAGATGCGGTCCCGTTCTACGAGCCAAGTTGCAACGACCACGCGTGCCGATGAATCGAATCCAGCGATGATCGCGACGAACTTGTCGAACCCCAGTTCGGGGTCGTGCAGATGGCGCATGTAGGAGTGGAGATCAACCTCGCTCGGGAAGAGTCCTCCGGTCGGGTGGGTGTGCCATTCGCCTATCCACTGGCTACGGTCCTCCGACCAGGCGTAGTCCGAGAGACGCCGGGCATGGTCGAGGTCTCGCATGAAGGTGCGTTCGCCGCGGGTGGCGTTGGGTCCAGGTCCGCCGGCGTGTCGGATGTCGATCCCATCAGTCGCGTCGTTCCCGAGCAGGATGCCGCCAGTTTCGAGTCCATCGGCGGACCGCAATGCCTCGCGCGCGATTGCGCTGAGTGCGACGTCAGTGATCGTCACCGGAGGCGCCTCTCTTCGACCTGTCATGCTGGCGAGCAGGTCGGGCACGATGCACGAGGTCCGGGGATGGACGACCACTGAACATCGCCGGCTTGGCTGAGGTTGAAAGGGGCTGCGAGGTCACCTGCTGGTCGGAGACCGATGATGGCGTGTTCGCCGGGAACCTGCTGGGTGTGGTCACCGTGAAGCGATTCCAGCAGTGTCGCGATCGCTACTTTTGCGGCGAACGTGCCGATGTATCGGAGATCAGGTGGCACAGCCGTCATTGGCTGGTGGATGCGCCCGGTGCCGTAATCCAACTCTTGATCCGCCTCAGCGTCTATCGCTCCTTGGTCTGCAAGCTGCTGCCGTAGACAGAGGAGACAGCCGAACCGGGGTGTTGGTCGCAGCCTGATGACTTCTCCGATCGAGCCATTGTCGAGCACGCACGCCAAGATCGCCGGCTTCCGTGCGCGCCTGGAGAGGTGGCTGACGACACGCCTGGGAGCAATACCGTCTGCGGCGCAGAGCACGAGATCGACTCGGTCGACGATGGGCCGGATGTAGTGGGCCCCGGCAACCACGTCGCGTCGGTGGGCAAGCACTGTCTGTTGCGGCCAGTGCTGAGCGAGGTGATCTTTCATGGCCGCCACTTTGAACCGCCCGACGCTTTCGGCTCCGAGAGTGTGGCGGAGCATGTTGTGCCAGAGGAATCGGTCCGGGTCGACAAGTTCCACGCGTCCGACTCCGTATCCTGCGAGCGCCTCTGCTGCGGCGCTGCCGATGCTGCCGCAGCCCACGACCATGACGCTGTTGGCGGCGAGCTGCTCGATCGGCCACTTGCCAGCCAACTGTGCCAGGCCAACGACTTCTGGCTCGATCTCGATAGCGAGCGGTTCCACACCGCTGCGCCGGACAGCCCATCCCGCAAACTCCGAGGCGCCGGCCTCCACCAGATCCGGTGGAAGATCGGGGTCGTGAGTAACGACCACGCCAAGGTGGTTGCCGGGATCGGCAACGCCCGGCACCAGCTCCTTGAATTCTTTGAACCCTATGGAGATGTCGGGGCGTCTGGACAAGAAGAGATGGTGAAGATGGGCGTCGTTCGGTGCCACCCTGATCCACTGAGCGGCATGGTGGGGGTCGCCTGAACGAAGCGCGGCGTACTCGCGTGGGACTTCGGCTGGAAGACGGATGTCTTTGCCGGTTTCCACGGTCCGGACGACGTACATGTCGTCCGCGGGAACGCGGCGGAGCACCAGCGATCCGCCCGACAGGTCGGAGCCTGCGATCTTGGTGACCGCGTCTCTCGGCATCACGACGTAGGGGTTACGGGGAGACATCTGTGTCTCCCGCCTCGGTCGGGTCCGCTGTTGGAGCTCCTCGCTGAATCGCTCGGTCAATCAGGTGGTCGTGCGAGGGGTCAGAGACGATGCCATTGACCGACATCTCATTGATGACTCCAGCCTTCATGAGGGCGTACTCGATTCGCCATCCCGATGCCTTCGCCAGAAGCTCGGTGAGGCTGGCTTCGGGCTGCCATCCGCCAACGCTCTGGAGCAGACAGAGCGATCCTCCTGGGGCTACGTGCCACGCGGACTGTGTCTGTTCCCAGATCGACGGTTCCGGATCGAGGGAGTAGATGGTCGGCGGCACCATCGGGTGTGCTGCGGAGTAGATGACGAGCACTCGCAGTTCCTGGTCCCCAAGCAGCTCGTCGAGAGCTTCGGGCTGCGGCCGCTCGAATGGCCAGCGGGGGAGGACGCCGATCCATCCGCCGTGCGGCAAGCCGTCGTCTGCGGGGCTTTGGTATTCGAGCAACGGCGCGAATGCCTGGACTTCATCTTGGTCGCGCGCCAGTCGCGCAGGTTCACGTTCAGTCCAGAGGACGGGGTTGAGCGCCGCGGTGCCCGCGCCACGATCCGGACCTGTTGCGCGCGTCATCCCTGTGGAGTGTCCTTCACCGGTCGAGGCGCCGCCGGTACGACCGCAGGCGCCGGGTTGCCAGTGGAGGCGGGAGGCTTCGGGAAGCCGTCCCGAAACACCTCACCCCAGTGCTTGATCGCAGCGGCAGTGTCGTTGTTCGCCTGTGCCTGGAAGGCCTTGATCGCGTTGTCTCGCGCGGACCGCAGGGCGTCGGCGAACGCGCCGTAGTCGATGTCAGGCTGAATCGGTCCACAGAGCCCAGCAGGATCGGCGACTTCGTTCCCGCTCTCGATGTGGTAGCAGGCGCTGACGAAGAACTGCTTGATCGCAGCCGCCTGGTTGACGTCCGTCGGAAGGAAGTCGAGCGCGAGGACCTCCATGACGAGAGACTTGATCTTGGTGTCTTGCTCGGCGGCCCACCACTTGAGCGTCCGAACAGTGCCGGCGAACTTGTTCCACTGTGCGTGCCTATCCGCGACCTCGGCGATTAGGAACTCGGGGTCGCAAGTGACCCAGTCTTCTGAGAGCGCTTCAGGAATGAGGAGTCGCCCGTCGCGGCGAAGTGCTGGCATGGCATCAACCGTGAAAGCGTCAGGATCGTCGGGGTCATCTAGGAAGCACTTGACGGCATGGTTGCGCCACCGGGCCAGTCGGACGGCGTGGTCGTAGGTGCCGTTCGTCGCCCCGAGCAGCGCGTTGACACGCTCGCGCGTGTGATCGAGAGCGTCCGCGGCAGAACCTCCCGGTGCTCCCCACTCAGGATGCTCGTCCTGATCGAAGACGACGATCACATCGACGTCATGGATCGGGTCCTTGTGCGTCCCTCGCGCGAGCGATCCGGACGCGATGACTTCCTCCACATCGTCCTCGGTGCCGAAGGCACTCTTGAAGAGATCGCGCCGGGCGCGCGCTTCGCGGACGTGTGTGATGTCAGCGTTCACGACGTCCTGAAAGGTCTTGAAGACGTCCGTCACGCTCATAGTCGTTCTCCTGGTTGGTTCGTCTATTCGATCACCGTAGTTACTGCCACCGACATTGCTGCGTCGAGCAGGGTGCGGCTCGTTGCTACTTCTTCTTGCCGCGCTTGCCGGTGGTCTCGTTGGTCGTGGTCTTCGGGTGACGCTTCACCGTGGACTGCTTCACGAACCGACCCGTGACCGCGCTGCGCCCTCGCTTGCCTGCCATGCTCCTCACCTCCTCGGCGTTCTAGACTCGATGCTTCGTTTCAATTCTAACACACTCCGTGTCGGAGGCGACGGACTGTCGCAAATGTGACACACTGAGGTATGGCCAAAACGACGATCAACACGGCCGCGCTCTACTCCGCCCTAGACGCCGCGCGTCAAGAGCGCCAACTCTCCTGGCGAGCGCTAGCTGGCGAGATCGGCGTGAGCCCCTCCTTGCTCTCCCGGCTCGGCAACGGCCTCAAACCAGACACGGACGGCTTCGCCACGATCATCGCCTGGCTCCGACTCCCGGCCGAGGACTTCTTCGAGCACGAGGGAGAACGTGACGACGACGACCGCGAACCCGACCTCATGGCCCAGCTCGCACCGCTTCTGCGCGCCCGGAAGGACCTCAGCGAGACCGACGTCAAGTACCTGCAACAAGTCATCGGCGCGACCATCGAACGTGCACGGGCCCAGGGATGACTCGTGCGTCGAGGATTCAAGACCGAGGCGAAAAGCCTCGCACTGGAGCTACGAGCCGAGATCGGCCTCGACGCCCACGCGCCGTTCGACCCCTACGCCTTCGCGTCTGAGTACGGCATCCCCGTCGTCCAACTCAGCGACCTCGATGGTGCCGCGCGTGACCACTTCCTGCGAGCGGACGGAAGCGCACTGTCCGGGGCGTTGATCCCGAACGGGAGCGGCGTGGTCATCCTCGAGAACGACGCTCAGCCCCTGACCCGTCGTCGCACCACCATGTGCCACGAACTCGCCCACGTCGTCCTGGAGCACCAGTTCGGCGTCTCTCTTTCCGACGAGAGGAAGTGCGGGCTCGGCGGCGACCAAGAAGCCGAAGCCGACTGGCTCTCGGGGGAGATACTGATCCCCAACGACGGAGCCTTCCGGCTCGCCCGCGCGAACGCCACCGACGAGGAGGCCGCAGACGCATACGACGTCAGCCTTGCGATCGCCCGCTGGAGAATGAACCATAGCGGAGCGCGCAAGGTGATGCAGCGGGCCCGCGCCAAGTGGGTGTGAGCCGGACGTGACCAATGTGATCAGCGCCTTTCCCCTCGGGACCATTGAGGGCGTCTCCAAGATTGTCGGTGACCTTTACAGCGGCACCGAACTCACACGCATCATGGCCGAAGTGCCGCTTCGCTCCGACCCCGGCGAAGGTCACACCAAGTGGCGCCGACTCGCCCACGCCGTCTCCAGTAATCAAGCGAAGACCGGTAACGGGAATGCGCTGATCGCTCTTGTTCGGGCGGCAATGCGAGCGGAGCGCACGCTAGATCGCAAGTCTCGTGCAGACATCGCACGCGATGAACTCAATCAGGTTCTATCGATAGTGAGCCTCAAAGTGCTCGCCGACGGACGAGTAGCAACGGCCAAGAGGGCGTCCACCGATACTGAGGCGCTGGCTCGCTCGAAACGGCTCTACAAGATTCTCGAACAACGCGGAGCGCATGCCGAGGTACTTACATACTGTCGAGAAGATTTCGTCCGCGTGGACTACTACGAAGCGGTCTTCGAGGCGATCAAGGGTTTGGGGGCACGGATTCGTTCTCAGACCGGCATTGATGCCGATGGATACGGCCTCATCGAGAAGACGATGGCCGGCTTAAGCCCACCACTCAGGATCAACGGGGGGCGAACCCGCACCGAGCGAGATGAGCAACTCGGCACAGCCAACCTCGCGAAGGGGCTGTTCAGCGCCTTCCGGAACCCAGTGGCCCACGAGCCCAAGTTGCACTGGACCATGAGCGAACTGGACGCTCTTGACGTTCTGGGAACGTTGTCCATGATCCATCGTCGGCTCAACGCAGCGATCCCGCGGAACGGTGAGGGCGCCTGAGAATGGCTGGAGCGCTTTCGATCGACCTGACAGCACGCATCGCCAGCACCGACGCAGCGCTGGCGCTAGCGGGCGTTGTTGGGGTGGGCGCTGGGCTGTGCCAGCAGTTAATGCATCGCGGATTCTTCGGATGCGGTTGAATGGCGTAGTGACCGATCCAACCCCCGATGCCCTCATGAAGACGGTGGTGGACCGGTATCTGATGTCCGGCGACTTCAACGGACTCCACCTGCATACGAATGCCGAGCCCGCCTTGGTTGACGTTGCGAAGAGGCTGGTAGCCGACGGCAAGCTTCAGGTGATGGTGTCGGAGGTCGACTATCCGAACCCGCACATCCGGCCGTGGCCCTCGCAGCGAACGATCGAGTCGCAGATCGAGTCACTCGACGAGTTGGCTGGAGCCAGCTACGGCGTGGTGCTCTATCCGACTCCGCTCGCTTTGAAGGGTGTGCGCGTTCCGGCGCGTCTGAAGGGGCGCCCGTTCGGTGCGGCGATTGCGAAGGGCCGCGGCACCCTAGAACTCGCCTATTTCAGCTTCGACGTGCTCGAGCCATACCGGAACGACCCGCGCTACCACTTCCGCTACTGGGACTTCGGCGTTGACATGGGTATCGGCGATGAGGCCTACCTCGACGAGACCGAGCTCGAGCGCGACAAGGTGTCGTTGAGTCATCTTGGGTTTGCCTATGACCTTTCCGGTTACGACCGCGCTGACGTGACGACGCCGATCGTCCGCCGCGTCGCTGCCTTCTATGGCGATCTCGCCAAACTCACCCCGGAGCATCAGCAACGCTGGCAGTCGTATCAAGTGGTCGATACCGGCCTAGAGCCGCACCCCGCGTGGTGGATGACACAGATGGGCCACTGGGCCGACGGCATCGGGCCGTTCGACCACCTCTTCATTGAGCTCGCGAACCTCAACGCGCTCTGGACTGGAGCCTTCGGCGAAGCGCTCTTCAAGCACACCGATCGACCGCAGGACTTCGGATGGCTTCTGCGTCCGTCGCAGCGTGAATGGGACGAGTTCATCGTGCAGCTCGACAAGGTGCTGTCTGACAACATCCTCCACGACGGCCTAGACGCAGCGGGCGCACCCCGTAAGGACAAGAACGACCAGAGCCTCGGCAGCCTCACTCGTCTCGCCGCTTTTCTTGATGGCAAGGGCATCGATGCGGCCGTGGTGAAAGACCTAATGAGGCCGCTGCGTGAAATACGTCAGGCCAGGCAGAAGCCAGCCCATGCATTGCGCACCAACCTTACGGATAAGACATTCGTGCATCGCCAGGTCGCGCTACTCGAGGACCTCAACGATGCGCTCCGGGAGCTAGCGCGGTGGATGTCTACGCATCCGAAGAATCGAGGGTGGAAGGCTGACTTTGAGCCGGACACGTACTACCGGATGTAGAACTACTGGGCGGTGATGTCTCCGTCCTCGATGAGTTATTCACACGGGAAGTGCTGGTGGCGCATGCTCCGTGACCAGATGACTCGACCTCTCGGGGCTGTGAGGGGTCTGAGTCGATGGAGAAGGGGACCAGAAGCATGCAAACCATGCACGCCGTGACGTGCTCTGCATGATCTGACGCCCGGAATCACGCGGAATCGGGGCTCGGCGGAGCCGTCTGGACGCCTGGGGGTCAAGGGGTCGCAGGTTCAAATCCTGTCAGCCCGACCGAAGAAGTATCAGGCCACGGGCGCTTTCCAGAATCTGGGAGGTGCCCGTTGGCATTCCCCCGCACGCGCGGTCGCACGACGGTTGTCCTCACACGCGGAGACAGGACCTGCCTCAGGACCCGCGCACCGCCTGGTCGAACCAGCGAGTGATCGAGGTGGGGTGCGTGATGGCGGTGCCCACCACGACGGCGAACGCCCCCGCTTCGCGGGCGGCACGGGCGTGGTCAAGAGTGTGGATCCGGCCCTCAGCCACCACAGCGGTCTCCGGCAGCCGCTGCACCAGCTCCGCCAGCAGCTCCAGGTCGGGCCCCTCGGTCTTCGGGCGGGCATCGGTGTAGCCTGCCAAAGTGGTGCCCACGATGTCCACGCCCGCCTCGGCGGCGGCCAGGCCGGACTCGAGGCTGTCGCAGTCGGCCATGATCGGCACGTCGCTCTCCTCCCGCAGGCGGCGCACGGTCTCGGCGAAGGTGAGGCCGTCGGGGCGCTCCCGCAGGGTCCCGTCCAGGGCCAGGATGTCCGCCCCGGCGGCGATCACCGCCTGGGCGTGGCGCAGGGTGGGGGTGATGAACACGCCGCTCTCGCCGTCCTTCCAGATGCCGATCGTGGGCACGTCCACACGGGCCGAGACCAGCTGCACGTCCGCAAGGCCCTGAGCGCGCACGGCTACGGCCCCGCCCTCGGTGACGGCGGCGGCCACCTGCGCCATGGTCTCCGGGTGGCGCAGGGGCTCCCCCGGGTAGGCCTGGCAGGAGACGATCAGTCCGCCGCGCAGCGGTTCGATGAGCGAGTGCACGAGAGGTCCTTCCGGTTCGTATCAGACGGTGGTATCAGCGGCTCGGTCGCGAGCGTACTGCGCGGCCCCCAGCAGGGCGGCCTCGGCCCCCGCGGCAGCGGGCACCACCGGTGCATCGGCCACGCGGTCCATGGCCTCCAGACCGACACCCTCACGCACGGAGCTCCACCACAGCTCCCCCGCTGCGGCCATGCCGCCGGAGAGCACCACGATCTCAGGGTCCAGCACGTTCAGCAGCGCACCGACAGTGCGGCCCACGGCGCGAGCACCCGCGGTGAGCACCTCGCGGGCAAGCTCCTCACCGGCCTCGGCCCGTGCGGCGATCTCGCGGGTGTCGGTGGCCGCTCCCCCACGTCGCCGGTAGGCGGCGAGGATCGCGGGACCGGAGCCGACGGCCTCCAGGTGACCGCTGCGACCGCAGGTGCAGTCCATCCCAGCGGCCTCCGGCACCGGCATGTGCCCCACGTGGCCGGCGACCGCGCGGGCCCCGGTCTTCACCCGTCCGTGCTCGACGAAGCCACCGCCCACACCCGTGCCCACGGCCACCATCAGCATCGACGCGCGATCGGCTCCGGCACCGTGGCGGGCCTCGCCCAGGGCGTGGGCGTGCACGTCGTTGAGGGCGAAGGCCGGCACTTCCAGGCCCTGGCCGATGCGCTCGGCCAGCGGCGTACCGGTCCAGCCGGGTATCGCGTCGGTGGCCGAGAGGATCGAGCCGTCCTGCGGGTCCACCACTCCGGCGCTGCCGATACCGATGAGTCGTGCCTCGGGGGCGGCGGCCTGCAGGGTCCCGAGCAGTGCGACAAGGTCAGCGACAATGGCCGCGGGGCCGCGCTGGGCCCCGGTGGGGATGGTGCGGCGGCCGGTCACCCGGCCGTCCGGGTCCACGACACCGGCGGTGATCTTGGTGCCGCCGAGGTCGACCGCGAGCACCTGCTCCTTGCTCACCGGACCACGTCGACGTCGAGCGCGGTCAGCACCTCGCGGATGCGGTCCACGTTCTCGCCCTCCAGGGCGGTCATCGGGGCGCTCATGGTGTTGGTGTCCAGGATGCCCATCAGCCACAGGGCGGTCTTGAAGGCACCCACGCCGGCGGCCGGGCCCACCTTCCCCACGGGCTGGAACACGATCTCGAACAGGGCGGCCAGCTTGTCCTGCTCCTTCTGGACGGTGTCCCAGTCCCCTGCCTGTGCCGCGCGGTCCATGCGCACGTACCCCGCGGGGTCCACGTTGCCCAGGCCCGGCACGGAGCCGTCGGCCCCGGCCAGGTAGGAGCCGTCCACCACCATCTCGTGACCGGTCAGCAGGGTGAGCGGGGAGCCTGCCAACTTGTTCAGGGACACCAGGCGGCGGAAGGACACGTCGTCCCCGGAGGAGTCCTTCACCCCGTCGATCACGCCCTCGGAGCCCAGGCGCACCAACAGGTCAGCGCCAAGCTTGAGGTGCACGCACACCGGGATGTCGTAGGCGAACAGCGGCAGCCCTGCTGTCTCCTTGATGGCGCGGAAGTGGGCCTCGATCTCCTCCGGGCCGGTGATGGCGTAGAAGGGGGCGGTGGCGACGAAGCCGTCCACGCCGATCTTGAGCGCCCGACGCACGTGAGCCAGCACGCGGCGGGTCTGGGTGTCGATCACGCCGGCCAGGATCGGCACGCGGCCGGCCACGATCCGCACCGCCTCGCGCAGCACCTGATCGCGCATCTCGTCTTCGAAGAACGCCACCTCGCCGCTGGAGCCCAGCACGAACAGGCCGTCCACGCCAGCAGCGATGTGGTGCTCGATGAGCCGCTCGAGGCTGGGCACGTCGAGGTCGCCCTCGGTGGTCAGTGGTGTCAGCAGCGGCGGCACCACTCCCCGCAGCGAGGCGGGAGAGGCGGCGGGCGATTCGGCGGCCATGGGAACAGCTCCTTGGATGAGGACGGGAAGGCGAGAGCGGGACGGAGAGGGGATGCGGTCAGGTCAGCAGGGACGGGGTGGCGCCGAGAAGGGTGCGGGTGTACTCCTGGGCGGGGTTCTCGAACACCTGCTGGGCAGGGCCCGTCTCGATGATCTCGCCGACGTACATGACCGCGATCCGGTCCGAGACGTAGCGGACGGTGTTGATGTCATGGGAGATGAACACCAGGCCCAGGCCGAGCTCGGTCTTCAGGTCGGTGAGCAGGTTCAGCACCTGGGCACGTACGGAGACGTCCAGGGCGCTGGTGGGCTCGTCGGCAACGATCACGTCGGGTTCCAGCGCGAGTGCTCGGGCGATCGCCACGCGCTGGCGCTGGCCGCCGGAGATTTGACGGGGCAGCACCCGCAGGGCGGACTGCGGCAGTCCCACCAGGTGCAGCAGGTCCCGTACGCGCTGCTCGCGCTGCTTCGGGGAGCCGATGCCGTGCACGTTCAGCGGGTCGATCAGCGCCTCGTGCACCGTCAGGCGAGGGTTCAGCGCCGTGGCCGGGTCCTGGAACACGATCGAGACGGCCCGGCCCAGCTTGCGGCGGGCACTGAATCCGGTGCCCATCCTCTCGCCGCGGAAGAGCACCTCGCCGCTGGTGACGGGCTGCAGGCCCACCATCACGCGGGCCAGGGTGGACTTCCCGCAGCCGGACTCCCCCACGATGCCCACGGTCTCGTTGCGGGCCACCGTGAAGTCGACGTCCTTGACGGCGTGCACCTTGTCGGGGCGGAACAGCTTCCCGGTGCGGGAGGTGTGGACCACGTTGACCTGGCGCAGCTCGAGCACGGGCTCGGCGCCGTGCTCGTTCGTGGTCGCCTTGCGCGGGGTGGGGATGGCGGTGCTCATCGGGTGCCTCCGTTCAGCAGGGCCTCACGGTCCGGGGTGGTGGCGTACAGGTGGTCGGCGCCCTCGACCGGTCGCAGGACGGGCTTCTGGTCCACCCCGAGCTCGGGATGGCTGGAGCGCGGTGCGAAGCGGTCGCCGGCCACGAAGTCCTGCGGGGAGGGCACAGTGCCCGGCACCTGGTGCAGGCGGCCGGCGCCTGCCTCGATCGAGAGCACCGCGCCGAGCAGGCCGCGGGTGTACTCGTGGCGGGGGTCCGAGAGCAGGTCCGAGGTGCGGCCCTGCTCCACCACCTGTCCCGCGTACATCACGGTGATGCGGTGGGCCAGCTTGGCCACCAGGGCCAGGTCGTGGGAGACGAACACCATCGCGAACCCCAGCTTCTCCCGCAGCTCGTTCAGCAGGTCCACCACCTGCTTCTGCACGGTGACGTCCAGCGCGGTGGTGGGCTCATCGGCCATCACCAGGCGCGGGTTGCGGGTCAGAGCCATCGCGATCAGTACGCGCTGGCGCTGCCCGCCGGAGAGCTCGTGCGGGTAGGACTTCAGGGTGCGCACCGGGTCCAGGCCCACCAGCTCCAGCAGTTCCTCAGCACTGCGCTTGCCACCGCGGGAGGTGAGCTGGGCCAGCTGGGAGCGGATCAGCATCGAGGGGTTCAGGGAGCTGAGCGCGTCCTGGTAGATCATGCTCATCTCGTGGCCCCGCAGCGCATTGTGCTGCCTGGGGGTCATCTCCAGCACGTCCTTGCCGTCGAAGAGGATCTTCCCCTCGAGCTTCGCGGTGGGAGGCAGCAGCCCCATCACCGCCAGCGAGGTGATCGACTTGCCGCAGCCGGACTCCCCCACCAGGCCCATGGTCTCGCCGGGGCGCACCGAGAAGGACACGTCGTCCACGATCCGCACCGGGCCGTGGGCGGCCGGGAAGGAGATCGAGAGGTTCTGCACCTCCAGCAGCGGGGCGGCGTCCGCGGTGTAGATCAGGCGGTCCCCACGTGCGGTCTCGGCCTCGCGCAGCTCGCGCAGGCGCCGGGTGAGGTCCTCCTCGTCGGCGCCCTGGCCGAGCACCTTGACGCGGCCTGTCTCCTCGGCGACGGGGAGCAGATCGGGCTCCGTGGCGTCGGTGGCGGCACGATGGGCGGGATCAACGCGAGAGGGGACGGCCCCGGCCTCGGTCAGGCCCACGCCGGCGCTGGCGGCGAGCTCGTCGTCAGGCCCGATGACGTTGTCGGCCCCGGTCTCACCGGCAGGCGCCCCGGTGCCCTCGGAGAGCTTGCGCTCATCGGCCTCGACGTCCACCTTCGCCCGCGCCTTGGGGGTGGCCAGGGAGTCGGTGAGGCCCTCGGAGAGGATGTTCAGCGCCAAAGTGGTCAGCAGGATCATCAGGCCCGGGAAGAAGGTGGGCCACCAGCGACCGGACAGCAGCAGCTGCTTGCCCTCGCTCATGATGTTGCCCCAGGAGGGCTCGGGCGGCCGCACGCCGGCGTTGATGAAGGACAGCGAGGCCTCGAACACGATCGCGTCGGCCACCAGCACGGTGGCGAAGGTGAGGATCGGGGCGATGCAGTTGCGGGCCACGTGCTTGAACAGGATCCACGGGGTGCGGGCACCCATGACCTTGGTGGCCGAGACGTAGTCCTCTCCGAACTGCGCCAGCACGTTGGCGCGCACCACGCGGGTCAGCTGCGGGGTGTACAGGAAGGCGATGGTGAGGATCAGGATCGTCACCGAGTTGCCGAACACTGCAACGAACACGGCGGCCAGGGCGATGCCCGGGAAGGACATGATGATGTCCATGATCCGCATCAGGATCTCGGAGACCACCTTGCCGCTGGTGGCGGCGATGGAGCCGAGCACGGCGGCGGCGGCCAGGGCTACCAGGGTGGCGCCGATGCCGATCATCAGGGAGTACCGCGCGCCGTGCAGCACGCGGGAGAAGATGTCGCGTCCGTTGCCGTCGGTGCCGAACCAGTTGGTTGCGCTGGGCTCGGTGGCGGGGACGCCGGTGGCCAGCGGGTCGTAGGGGGCGATCCAGGGGGCCAGCAGAGCGGCCAGGGCCACCAGGCCCACGAAGATCAGGGCGATGAGGGCCGGCAGCGGGAGGCTGCCGGAGAAGCGCAGACCGGGGACGCTCAGGCGCTCGGTGAGGCGACGACGCATGGTTCACACGCTCCTGATCCGAGGGTTGACGAGGACGTAGATCATGTCGACCACGATGTTCACGACGATGAAAGCGATGGCGACGGTGAGGGTGACGCCCTGCACGAGGAAGACGTCGTTGCGCTGGACGCCGTCGAGGATCAGCTGGCCCATCGCCTTGATGTTGAAGATGATCTCGATGATGACCGCACCGCCCATCAGGTAGCCGACCCGCAGGCCGAGCACGGTGATGGGCGTGATCAGGGCGTTGCGGAACACGTTGCGGGAGACCACCACGGTCTTGGGGATGCCGGCGCCGATGGCGGTGCGTACGTAGTCGCGGTCCAGCTCCTCGACCATCGCGGTGCGCACCACGCGGGTGAGCGAGCCGGAGACCGGGACGGCCAGGGCCAGGGCCGGCAGCGCGATCTGCCGCAGGTACTGCGCCGGGTCCTCGGTGAAGGGCACCCAGGTGGTGACCAGGGCCGGGAAGACGCCCCAGCCGCCGGGCACGTTGGCGAGCCACTGGATCAGCAGGATCGCGAGCCAGAACGAGGGCGTGGCCAGGGAGAGGATGGAGATCACGCGGATCAGCTGGTCGGGCCAGCGGTCGCGGAACAGTGCCGCGATCACGCCGAGCACGGCGGCGATCACGATCGCGATCGCCAGGCCCAGGAAGGTCAGCTGCAGGGTGATGGGGAAGGCGCTGAGCACCACGTCGGTGACCTTCTGGTTCCCGGCGGTGACGCCCAGGTCCCCGCGGGTCAGGAAACCCCACATGAAGGTGAAGTAGCGAATGATCAGCGGGTCGTTCAGACCGTTCTGCTCACGGTAGTTCTCCAGCGCCGCGGCACTGGCAGACTCCCCCAGTGCGAGCCGCGCGGGATCGATGGGTGAGAACGACATGACCACGAAGACCAGGAACGTGACACCGACGACCATGACCGGGAGCGCGACGAGACGTCGGCCGATCAGCCGGATCAGGTTGGACACGAGGATTTGCTCCTTCCCCCTTGGGGGTGGAAGGACCCGGTCCCGGCGCAGGAGAGATCGCCGGGACCGGGTCGGGGATCACTGGGTGCTGGCGACGTCCACGAAGGACAGACCCGTCAGGGGGATGGGCTTGAAGTCCACCAGGGTCTGCGGGTTCCAGGCCGAGGGGGCCTTGCGGTGGAACAGCGGATACAGCGGCACCTCGCGGGAGAGCAGGTCGAAGGTCTGGTTCCAGATCTTCTGCTGCTCGCCCTCGTCCTGCGCCTGCAGGCCCTGCTCCAGGAGGTCCTGGACCTCGTCGTAGGAGTCGGTGCCCTTCCAGTGCATACGGGTGTCGGTCCAGGTGTCGTTGGCGTACCACCAGCGCATGATCAGGTCGGGGTCGTTGCCGAACACGGTGGGGTCGCCGGGGGCGACCATCACCGTGTAGGCGTCGGGCGCACCGTCGATCTTGGTGTACTGGCCGGCGGACTGGCCTTCGTCCAGCGTGACCTTGAGGCCCAGGGCGTCCAGGTCCTCCTTGATCTGCGGAGTGCACTGCTTGACCCAGTCGTGGTCGGTGCAGGTCAGGGTGATCGCGGAGCCGGCCAGGCCGGTCTCCTCCAGGAGCTGCTTGGCCTTGTCGGGATCGTAGGCGTAGACCACCTCGGCCTCGTTGTAGTTGGCGTGGGTCTTCTGCAGGAAGCTGGTGGCGGCCTCCGCATTGCCCAGCAGAGCGTTCTGGATCAGCTTCTCCATGTCGATGCCGTACAGCAGTGCCTGGCGGTTGCGCACGTCGTCGAAGGGTGCCTGAGCCTGGTTGAACATCATGAACAGCAGGCCGAAGCCCTGAACCGACTCCACGGTGGTGCCCTGGCTGGAGAGCGTCTCCACGTCCAAGTACGGCACCGAGTCGATGGCCTGGACCGTCTGCGAACTCAGCGCGTTCACACGGGCGGTGGCATCCGGCAGCACCTGCCAGTTCATGGCGGCGGCCCGGGCCGGGCGCGGGCCGGTGTAGTCGTCGAAGCGCTCGAAGGTGACGGTGCCCCCGGCGCCGCCGTCGGTGAGCTTGTAGGGGCCGGTGCCGGTGGGCAGGGCGTCGAACGCGGCGGCGTCGGCCTCCACGACGGCCTGGGGCACGATCTTCACCACGCTCAGGCGCTGGGCGAACACGCCGACGGGGTAGGCGAGCTTGAAGGTGACGGTGGTGTCATCGGTGGCCTCGACCGACTCGATGAAGGGGATGAACTGGCGGTACAGGGAGGCGTTGGCCTCGTCCAGGACGCGCTCGTAGGAGAACACGACGTCCTCGGTGGTCACCGGGGAGCCGTCGTGGAACACGGCGCCGTCGCGCAGAGTGACGGTGTAGGTGGTCTCGTCCACCTGCTCCGGGTCCGAGGCGGCCAGGGCGTTGTAGGTCTCCAGGGTGGCCGGGTCCATCTCGGTCAGGCCCTCGAGGGTGTGCCAGTTGGCGGCGACGGTGAGTGCGGCCGAGGTGGTCATCGGGTCGTAGCCGTTGGAGCCGAGCTCGTAGGAGATTCCGGCGTTGATGGTGCCGTCCTCGTTCGCGGTACCGCCACCGCCGCCGTCGGAGCCGCTGCCGCCGTTGCCACCGCCACCGTTGCCGGCGCCGCCGTTCTCGTCCCGCGGGGCGCAGGCGCCCAGCGCCGCGACCAGGGATGCGGCTGCCACGGTTCCGCCGCCGACGCGAAGGAATCCACGGCGATCGAGCTGAGGTCTGGTGTTCGTCATTGAGGTCACCCTTCGGGTTGTGTCGGACGTCTGATGTCTGACGCTGGTAGGGTCACAGTAGAGCACAATTGCTTCCGTGAGCAAGCCACAGGAGGGGGTCCCGGCGATGACGGCGACAACCAGCAGGAACACACAGACGCGAAGGCGCAAGTCCGAGTGGTCGGCCACCGAGGCCATCAAGAGCCTGATCCTCGAGGAGGAGCTGCACCCCGGGGATCCTCTTCCCACCGAGACCTCGCTGTGCGAGCGCCTCGGGGTGTCCCGCTCCTCCGTGCGTGAGGCGATCCGCACCCTGGCCAGCCTGGACATCGTGGAGGTGCGCCACGGCCGCGGCACCTTCGTGGGCGGGTTGTCCCTGGACCCCCTGGTCAACGGCCTCAGCTTCCGGGCCAAGGCCGACGCCCACCAGGACCTGCGCACCCTGCGGGAGGTGCTGGACGTGCGCATCGCACTGGACCTCTCCGTGGCCGAGACCCTGGTGGCCGGCCATGCCGGGGAGCACGACGCCGAGCTCGACCGCCTGGTGCAGGCGATGACGGACAAGGCCCAGGCCGGTGAGCTGTTCCTGGAGGAGGACCGCGCCTTCCACCACCTGCTGCTGAGCACCGTGGACAACACCCTGATCAGCGAACTGGTCACTGCGTTCTGGACGATCCACACCGAGGTCCAGCCCTATCTGGGCGTGGCCCCGGGGGCCGACATCATCGAGACCGCCCGCGCCCACGGCACGATGCTCGAGGCCGTGCGGGCAGGGGACGCGGAGGCCTACCGCGAGGCCGTCCACGCCCACTACGCGCCGCTGCGCCGGGCCGTCGATCGCGCCCGAGGCCGCCGGGAGGCGGAGTGAGCCGACAGCCCGGCGACGTCCCGACGGTGCTCGCTCGTCGCGGGGTCGGCACCCACCGTCAGTACCGGATCCCGGCCCTGGCCG
The DNA here is from genome assembly GCF_025143785.1 of Brachybacterium sp. p3-SID1565. Taxonomy (NCBI): domain Bacteria; kingdom Bacillati; phylum Actinomycetota; class Actinomycetes; order Micrococcales; family Dermabacteraceae; genus Brachybacterium; species Brachybacterium sp. p3-SID1565. Next base: position 4,355 of record NZ_JAMBDS010000053.1, on the reverse strand, counting down.
TCGTCCCCGCGGATGCCGCGCACGGACCGGTGGTGCTGTGCTCCTACGACGGTCGCGCGGATCTCGACGACCTGCCGGCCCCGATCGATCTGCTGCTGCGCCGCTCCCTCGATGGCGGCCACACGTGGGAGGAGCCGCGGCCGGTGCGCACCGGCACCGGGTTCGCCGGGTTCGGGGACCCCTCCCTGCTGGTGGACCCGAGCACGGGCACCGTGCTGCTGTTCCACTCCGCCGGGGAGCGGGCCGGTTTCTTCGAATCCGGCACCGGGGAGGACGACGACGACCCCGGCCTGCTGCACTGCGACATCTCGGTCTCCCACGACGCGGGGCGGAGCTGGGCGCATCGCCGCCTCTCCGCAGCCCTGCGCCGCACCGGGAACGAGCACCTGGCCGCGCTGCCTCGAACGGCAGGCTCGGCCGCACCCCGCATCGCCGGAATGTTCGCCGCCTCGGGAGCGGGCTGCGCGATCACCTCCGGCGCCCACAGGGGCCGACTGCTGCAGCCCTACGTGCTGCGCATCGGGGGACGGATCGACGTGGCCTGCGCCTACAGCGACGACCACGGCGAGAGCTGGCGCCTGGGCGCCCCGATCTCCCATGCGCACCGCGCACGGACAGGTGAAGCCGGGCCGGACCTCAACGAGGCCTCCGCCTGCGCCCTGCCCGACGGCTCCGTGCTGCTGCACTCCCGCGGCACCCCGCACCGTCTCGCCGCCGTCTCCACGGACGGCGGGCAGACCTTCGGCCCGGTCACACCCGTCCCGGATCTGGGCGACCCTTCGGTCAACGGCTCGGTGATCGCTCTCGCCGGTGAGCCCGGGGTGCTGCTGGCCAGCCACTGCGATGACCCCGAGCTGCGGCGCAACCTCACCGTGAGCCGTTCGGACGACGGCGGCACCAGCTGGCACGCGATCCACCGCATCGAGCCCGGCGCTGCCGCGTACTCCCAGCTCGCCGAGCTCCCGGACGGGCGGGTGGGCATCGTCTACGAAGCCGACGGCTACCAGGACATCGTGTTCACAGCGATCGACCCCCGCGGTGCCGCGCTCCGCGACGTCCCGGAAGAGGGCGGGTCCCCGAGGACCGCCGAACCCTCGTCGGCCCCGGAGGATCGACCCGCGACTGCTCCCGGTTGGTCGCGCGCCACCGATGACGCGGGCATCGAGGTGGACCTGCTGCTGCGCAGCATCGTTCCGGCCCGGCCCAAGCAGTGGGTCGAATCAGGCCCCACGCACACGATCGACCTCTCCGCCTTCGCGGACGTGGATCCCTCCGTGTTCAAGGAGATCGGCCAGGACCGGGAGGGCAACGCTCTCCAGGTGCTGCGGACGCGGGAGTCGCTGGAGGCCAACCTGGGCCCCCTGCATCCCGGTCTTCACGAGGGGGACGAGCTGGAGGTCCACGCCCGCGTGCGGAACATCTCCGACCGCACCACCGCCGTCGAGTGGGACCTCGAACAGCGGCGACTGGGACCGTCCGAGTCCTGGGTGCGCCGGGATCTGCGCCATCGCATCAGTGCGCAGGACCTCCACGACGGCGCCGCGATCGTCCGGACCGCACCATCGGTCGAGGGCCGCTGGAATCCGGTGGCCCTGCACATCCCCACCGCCCCTCGTCCTCCAGGCTGACCTGAGCCTGCGGCGGCCCGAGTCCTGGGTGGCCGAGTCATGGGTGGCCGGCTCCCGCGCCTCGCCTTCCGGCACCCGCGATGCGAAGCGTCGCTTGCGTGACTCTCATCACCCCCGTACAGTCAGACGTCAGACATCTGCTGTTCGGTGGGGCCGCGGTCGATCCCACCACCTCGGAGGCGCAGGAGCCTGCGGGGCAACGGCAGGCACGACGGAAGCGAGACCCGTGACACCCGCACGCCGCACCAGCGCCGCCATCGGCGGCCTCGCCCTGACATCCGCGCTCCTGATGGGAGGATCAGGCATGGTCCACGCCGAGGAACCTGGAGCCTTCGAGGAGCAGCGCATCGCACTGGGAGGTGACGGTGCGTTCCCCAACTACCGCATCCCCGCGACCATCCAGCTGGAGGGCGGCGACCTGCTCGCCTCGTACGACGGTCGGCCCACCGGGATCGACGCCCCCGGCCCGAACTCCATCCTGCAGCGCCGCTCCACCGACGGCGGGAGGACCTGGGGCGAGCAGACGGTTGTCGCCCAGGGAGAGGACGGGGCCCAGAAGATCGGGTACTCCGATCCCTCCTACGTGTACGACCGCGAGACCGGGACCCTGTTCAACTTCCACGTGTTCTCCAAGGACACCGGGTTCTGGAACAGCGCCTACGGCAACGACGACGCCGACCGCTCGGTGATGAGCGCCTCCGTCTCGATCTCCACCGACGGCGGTCACACCTGGACCAAGGAATCGGTCACCGAGGTGGTCAAGCCCCCGGAGGTGCGCGCCACCTTCGCCACCTCCGGCCACGGCATCCAGATCCGCCGCGGCGAGCACGCCGGTCGCCTGGTCCTGCAGTACGCCGGCGCGTTCTCGGACGGCACCGTGAAGGCCTACTCGGTCTATTCCGACGACCACGGGCAGACCTGGCAGATGGGCACACCCGTCGGCACCAACATGGACGAGAACAAGGTGGTGGAGCTCTCCGACGGCACCTTGATGCTGAACTCGCGCATGCACTCCGGCGGCAGCGCCCGGTACGTCGCCTACTCCTCCGACGGCGGCGAGACCTGGTCCGAGCCCGAGGTGGACCACACGCTCACCGATCCCCGCAACAACGCCGCGATCATCCCCATGAACCCCGATGCCACGGCCGGCAGCCCCGAGGCCAAGGAGCTGCTGTTCTCCAACGCGAACAGCACCACCGGGCGTCAGAACGGGACCGTGCGCTACTCGTGCGATGACGGCGCCACCTGGCCGGTGGCGAAGGTGTTCCAGTCCGGTGCGACCTCGTACTCGGATCTGGTTGCGCTGCAGGACGGCACCTTCGGGGTGCTGTACGAAGCGGCGAACAGCGAGATCCGCTACGGCGCCTTCGACCAGGCGTGGCTGAACCCGTTCTGCGCGGCATTCTCCCCCGCCGCGGCCGGCCTCGATGCCGGCCAGAGCACCGAGCTGGAATTCACCGTGCGCAACGATGATCAGGTGGCGCTGCCCGCCGGCACCGCCACCGCGTCCTTCCCGGCTGGATGGATCGCCAAGACCGTCGAGCTGCCTGCCCTGGATCCCGGCGAGTCCACCCAGCTGCGCATCCCGGTGACCGCCCCGGCCTTCGCCCAGGTGGGGGTCACCCGTGGTGAGATCCAGGTGAGCGCGGGCAGCTACGCACTGCGCGGCGATGCGGAGATCACCGTGGAGCAGGGGGCCCCGGCCATGCTGGGCGCCCAGATCACCGGTGAGCGCAATGATGCCGGGCGCGATCTCGCCGCCGATCCGTACGGCGAGGGCGATCAGGTTCCGTACCGCTTCCGTGTGCAGTCCACCTCGAACGTCTCGCAGACGGTCACGCCGGTGTCCGGGAACCTCACCCCGTTCGTGCCGCCGGAGCCCGGCAACTGCCGCTGGCGGAACCTGCCGGCCGGTGACGGCTACGACTGCCTCACCCCTCGCCACCTGGTCACCGCTGAGGAGGCGGCCGACGGGTTCTTCGTCCCCGACACCAGCTGGGAGCTGACCGGTGGTGGTCTCGAGGCCGAGACCGTGCGCGTGGTCGGCGAGGAGGTGGACCTGCGGGAGCGCACCCCCGAGGTGGCCCTGGAGCGCTCCGTGACCCGCACTGTGGACGTGGACGGAGACGGGACCGACTCGGTGGGCGACTCCATCGAGTACACCGTGACGGCCACGAACACGGGAAACGTGCGCCTGACCGGACTCACCGGCGCGGTCCAGGCCGAGCAGCTGGCCACGGAGGAGACGGCTGCCGCGACCGGCACCTACACCCTGACCGAGGCCGACGTGGCCGCAGGTACGGCCACCCTCCCGTCGCTCACCGTGACCGCCGTCAACGGCGGGCTCGAGGCGACCGCCTCCGTCGATGCGCAGCCAGTGTCGCTGGAGGTCGCAGAGCCCGCAGAACCGAAGCCGGAGCTGTCCCTGACCGGCACGGTGCACCCCTCGGTCCGAGGAACGGACCAGGGCGACCTGGAGCTGCCCGGCGGGAAGGTCGAGCGCGGCTCCACGGTCCGGATCGCTGGTCTGGAGCCCGGCGCCTGGTATGGCACCACTATTGCCGGCACCCAGCTGGGCGATTGGCAGCAGGCCGATGACAGCGGCTCGATCGCCGTCACCCTCCCGGACACGCGGGGCGGGGCCGACACGTTCGCGGTGCATGCTGCCGACGGCTCGGTGCTGGGCTGGTCGCTCGTGAAGCTGCGCTGACGGATCCGCCCAGCAGT
>NZ_JAMBDS010000052.1:0-22565 GCF_025143785.1 Brachybacterium sp. p3-SID1565 | reverse complement strand
CGCCTCCAGCCCTGAGCAGGGCCGGAGGCGCGGGGGGGGCCCCGGCGGGGGGGGGGGGGGCCCCGCGGCCGCAGTCATCCGGCCTGCTCCACGACGGAGTCGATGCCGGCCTTGAGATCCTCCATGGCCTGGGCCAGCTCCTTGTTGCCGGCCACCACCTCGGCGAACTGCTTGATGAACTCCTGGGCGGCGGCGTCGAAGTTGGGGGAGTAGGCGGCGGCGAATGTCTCCTCCGGCGTCTCGCCCAGATCGTCGATGAACACGTTCATCTCCTCGTTGCGCACCGGGTACTCGACCCCGGACTCGGTGAGGTCGGCCCGGGTGGGCATGAAGGAGGAGGCCGTGATGAACGACTCCTGCGACTGCGTGGTGTTCATGAACTGCAGGAAGGTGGCGGCCAGCTGGTTCTCCGGTCCCTCGGAGAAGCCCACCATGAACTTGCCGCCGGGGAAGCCGCCTCCGGAGCTCAGGGAGGGGTTCGGCACCGTCGTCCAGCCGAACTCGGCATTGGCCTCGAACTGGGCGACCTGCCAGTTGCCCGAGAGGTACACCGGCACCTGCTGGGCGAGGAACACCTCGTTGGCACCCGCGTACTTGGTGCCGGAGTCCAGCCAGAAGTCCTTGGGGGAGGAGCCGTCGTTGATCATGTCCACCAACGGCTGCAGCGCGGTGGTGGCCGCGGCCGGGTCCAGGGAGCTCTCCTCCTCCTGCACCAGGTACGTGCCGCCCTGGGAGAGGATCGTGGACAGGCGGTGGCCGGACTTGTCCATCGCGAAGGCGAACTCGGTGCCGGCCTTCTCCTGGACCTCCTTGGCGATGGTGACCATCTCCTCCCAGGTCCAAGACTCGGGGACCTCCACGCCGGCCTTCTCGAACAGGTCGGTGTTGACGAAGGGGCCGTTCTGGGTGAGGTCCGAGGCGATCGCCACGATCTTGCCGTCGGCATCGGTCATGCCCACGCGCCCTCGGAGAACTCCTCCAGGTACTCGGCGCCCAGGAAGTCGTCCAGCACCAGCAGGTCACCGGCGAAGGGGGCGGTGGCTGCCACCCGGGCGACGTCCGGGGCCTGCCCACCGGAGAGGCGGGCCTGCAGGGTGGTGGTGATGTCGCTGAAGGGAACGATCTCCAGCTCGACGGTGACGTCGTACTCCTTCTCGAACGCCGCGATCAGATCGCGGGTGGCCTGCTCGTCGGGCCCGTCGGTGAAGTACAGGTAGGAGAGCGTCTTGCCGGCCAGATCGGCCGGGTCCTGCTGCTCGACGGGGTCGCCCCCGCCCTCGTTCGTGGTGGAGCCGCCCGGATTGCACGCGGCCAGCGTGCCGGCAGCGAGAGCGGCGGTGCCGCCCAGGGCGAAACCACGACGGGACAGTCGGGAGGTGGTGGCAGGCGTGCGGGACATCGCGGTCCTCCTTGACAGCGTTGCGGGGCCCCCTGCGGTGTGCCCCGCAGGGGTGCGCCGTGATGCACGGCACAGGCCCATGGTGGGACCGAGGTCCCGGACCGCCACCCGATTGCCGTCGGTTGCCGAGAGTCGGGCCGAACCGTGATCGGTCCTTCACCGGCCGTCCACCTGAAGGGTCGCTGCGCAGCCGACGGGAGGGGCTGGGGGAGCCCCCGCCGTCGGCTCGCCCGGTCAGCCCTGTGCGCGGTGCTCGCGGTAGTAGCGGATCAGCGCGGCGGTCGAGGAATCCTCGGCCCCGATCGCCTCCTCGTCACCGGCCACCGCGGGGGCCAGGCCCTTGGCCAGCTGCTTGCCCAGCTCCACCCCCCACTGGTCAAAGGAGTTGATGCCCCACACCACGCCCTGCACGAAGGTGATGTGCTCGTACAGCGCGATCAGCTGGCCCAGCACCGAGGGGCTCAGCTTCGGCGCCATGATCGAGGTGGTGGGCCGGTCGCCGGAGAACTCGCGGGCCGCGACCAGTGCTCCCTCGGTGCCCTCGGCGCGTACCTCCTCGGCGGTCTTGCCGAAGGCCAGGGCCTTGGTCTGGGCGAAGAAGTTCGCCAGGAACAGCTCGTGGACGTCCTGCTCGCCGTCGGCCAGCGGGTGGTCCGGGGTGGCGAAGGCGATGAAGTCCGCCGGGATGAGCCGGGTGCCCTGGTGGAGCAGCTGGTAGAAGGCATGCTGCCCGTTAGTGCCGGGCTCGCCCCAGAACACCTCGCCGGTGTCGTAGGAGACCAGCGAGCCGTCCCAGCGCACCGACTTGCCGTTGGACTCCATCGTCAGCTGCTGCAGGTAGGCGGGGAAGCGGTGCAGGTACTGGGAGTACGGCAGCACCGCGTGGGTCTCGGCGCCCTGGAAGTTCACGTTCCACACGTTGAGCATGCCCATCAGCACGGGCACGTTGTCCTCGAGCGGGGCGGTGCGGAAGTGCTCGTCCACGGCGTGGAAGCCGGCCAGCAGCTCCTCGAAGGCGCCCGGTCCCAGCACGGTCGCCAGCACGGTGCCGATCGCGGAGTCCACGCTGTAGCGGCCGCCCACCCAGTTCCAGAAGCCGAAGGCGTTGGCGGGGTCGATGCCGAACTCCTCCACCTTGTCCAGGGCGGTGGAGACGGCCACGAAGTGGCGGCGCACCGCCTCCGCCTCGCGGCCCTCCTCCAGGCCCTGCGCACGCAGCCCGCCCAGCAGCCACTCCCGCACCAGTCGCGCGTTGGTGATGGTCTCCAGGGTGGTGAAGGTCTTGGAGGCCACGATCACCAGGGTGGTCTCGGGATCGAGGTCCGCGGTGGTGGCATGGGCGTCGGTGGGGTCGATGTTGGAGATGAAGCGAGCGGCAAGGCCCTCCTGGGCCAGCGGCTTCAGCGCCTCGTAGACCATCACCGGTCCCAGGTCACTGCCGCCGATGCCGATGTTGACCACGGTCTCGATGCGCTTGCCGGTCACACCGGTCCACTCCCCGGAGCGCACCTGGTCCGCGAACTCGTACACCCGGCGAAGGGTCTCGTGCACGTCGGCGTCCACCTCCTGGCCGTCCACCTCCAGGGCGGGCTCGGTGCCCTCGGGCCGGCGCAGCGCCGTGTGCAGCACGGCACGGTCCTCGGTGGTGTTGATGTGCGCGCCGGCGAACATCGCATCGCGGCGCTCCTCCAGGCCCACCTCGCGCGCCAGGTCCAGCAGCAGTGCGAGGGTCTCGGCGGTGATGAGGTTCTTGGACAGGTCCACGTGCAGATCGGCCGCGGTGCGGGTGAAGCGCTCTGCGCGCTGCGGATCGGCCTCGAACCACTCGCGCAGCGAGGCGGTGAGGGACTGGTCATGGGCCTCGAGGGCTTCCCAGGCCGCGGTGGTGGTGGGATCGACGGGGGCGTCGGTGGCGGAGGGCGCAGGGTTCGGTGTGGCAGTCATGGCCCCATTGTGGCGTGCAGGGCCCGAAGAGGTCGACGCAGCGGTGCTGAGCACCGGGCCGGCAGCGCGGCCCCCTGCGTGCAGGGGCAACCAAGAAACCTTCGCCGAGGACACCTGCCGACGGTAACAAGTTCATCACGAAGTGGTGCGGCGCACACTCGGTGGTCACCGGTACGACATTGTTCATCTCAGTTCTTCTGTACATCCAGCTCGTTGCCCTCGAAGGAGAAGCGATGAACATTCGCCGTCGCACCATCATCCAGTCCACGACTCTGGCGGGAACCGCCACCGTGGCGCTCGCCGCGTGCGGCGGAGATGACGGCGGGGGTGGGGGTGCCGGGGGCGCCGGGGGCTCGGACGGAGGCGGCTCAGCCGACGCGGTGGTCACGCTCAACAACACCGAGCCGCAGAACCCCCTAGTCACCACCAACTCGATCGAGATGGGCGGGATCAACATCCTGGTGAACCTCTACTCGGGGCTGTTCAGCTACGACGCCGAGGGTGCTGCTCAGGAGGAGATGGCGGAGTCCGTCGAGACGGAGGACAGCCAGCACTACACGATCACGATCAAGGACGGGTGGACCTTCACCAACGGCGACCCTGTCACCGCGCAGAGCTTCGTCGACGCCTGGAACCACGGTGCCAACGGCGCCAACGGTCAGGTCAATTCCTATTTCTTCGAGTCCATCGAGGGGTACGCGGACGTCTCCGCCGAGGACGCGGACCCTTCGGCGACGATGAGCGGTCTCACCGTGGTGGACGACCTCACCTTCGAGGTCACGCTGGTGTCCCCGCAGTCCGACTTCCCAATCCGGCTGGGTTACATCGCCTACTCGCCCCTGCCGCAGGCCTACTTCGATGATCCGGAGGGCTTCGGCCAGGCCCCCATCGGCAACGGGCCGTACCGCCTGGTGGAGTGGAACCAGAACCAGAACGCGCTGCTGGAGGTCAACCCCGACTACAGCGGCCCGCGCAAGCCGGCCAACGGGGGCCTCGACTTCGTGGTCTATCAGGACCCCGAGACGGCCTACAACGACATGCTCTCCGGCGGTCTGGATGTGATCGACACCATCCCGGCCAGCGCCCGCTCCTCGTACCAGGACGAGCTCGGGGACCGCGCCGTCAGCAAGCCCGCGGCCACGATCGCCTTCTTCGGGATCCACATGGAGGATCCCGACTTCACGGGGGAGGCAGGCATGCTGCGCCGCCAGGCGATCTCCCGCGCGATCGACCGTCAGACGATCTGCGACACGATCTTCCACGGCACCACCTCGCCCTCCACCGACTTCATCTCACCGGCGGTGGCCGGGCACTCCGAGTCCATCCCCGGCAACGAGGTGCTGCAGTACGACGAGGCCGAGGCCAAGCGCCTGTGGGAGGAGGCAGAGGCGATCCAGCCCTTCCAGGGACCGTTCACACTCTCCTACAACGCCGACGGCAGCCATCAGGAGTGGGTCGAGGCGATCTGCAACGGTCTGAAGAACGTGCTGGGAATCGAGGCCCAGGGCAACTCCTTCCCCGACTTCAAGTCGCTGCGCGAGGCGACCACCGGCCGCACCATCACGGGGGCGTTCCGCAGCAGCTGGGTCGCCGACTACCCCTCGATGTACAACTTCCTCGGCCCGCTGTACTCCAGCGCCGCGGCCGAGGGGCGGGGCTCGAACAACTGGGACTACATGAACCCCGAGTTCGACGAGATGCTGCAGGAGGGGCTCAGCGCGACCAGTGAGGAGGAGTCCCTGCGGATCGGCCAGCAGGCGCAGGAGCTGCTGCTGCGCGACCTGCCGGGGATCCCACTGTGGTTCAGCAGCGTGTCGGCGGGCTATGCGGATACGGTCGACAACGTCGAGTTCAACTGGGGCTCGCAGCCGATCTACTACCAGATCACCAAGCAGGCGTGAGCGCCGACAACGGGGCTGACGCCAGACGGAATGCACGCTCTGACCGGGGACGGAGGTCCCCGGCAGCCCAACCGCAACACAACCGTTACCGGAGATGGCGCGCTATCGTTCCGGACGGGTGCAGACTGTTGCAAACCCCGGGCGGCGCCAAGAAGCGCCGCCCGGAGCAGGAAACGGATGGGGCACTGACGCCCATCACGCACACCACTGAACCTCACAGGAGGCTTGCATGGCCATTTCGCGACGTTCGATGATCCTCGGCACCGCCGCGTCCGGCACCGCGGCCCTCACCCTCGCCGCGTGCGGCGGCGATGACGGCGGCAACGGTGGCGGCGGCAACGGCAGTGACAACGGGGGCGGCGGCGACACCGGCGCCATCGTCATGATCAACGGCACCGAGCCGCAGAACCCGCTGCACACCACCAACACCAACGAGGTGGGCGGCGGCAAGATCCTGCAGAACCTCTTCTCCGGCCTGGTGTACTACGACGCCGAGGGGACCCCGCAGAACGAGATGGCGGAGTCCATCGAGACCGACGACAGCCAGAACTACACCATCACGATCGCCGACGGCTGGACCTTCACCAACGGCGACCCGGTCACGGCGCAGAACTTCGTGGACGCCTGGAACTACGGCGCCAACGGTGCGAACGGCCAGTACTCCTCGTACTTCTTCGAGTCGATCGACGGCTACGCCGACATCTCCGGGAAGGACGCCGATGCCTCCGCCACCCTCAGCGGTCTCGAGGTGGTCGACGACCGCACCTTCACCGTGAAGCTCTCCTCGCCCCAGTCGGACTTCCCGACCCGCCTGGGCTACACCGCCTACTCGCCCCTGCCCCAGGCCTTCTTCGATGACCCCGAGGCCTTCGGCGAGGAGCCGATCGGCAACGGCCCGTACAAGCTGGTGGCCTGGAACCACAACCAGAACGCCGAGCTCGAGGTGAACCCGGACTACAACGGTCCGCGCAAGCCCGAGAACGGCGGCCTGGACTTCGTCTTCTACCAGGACCAGGAGACCGCCTACAACGACCTGCTCTCCGGCGGCCTCGACGTCATCGACGCGATCCCGCCCAGCGCCCTGTCGAGCTTCGAGAGCGAGCTGGGGGAGCGGGCGGTCAACCAGCCCGCGGCGGGCAACGCGACCATCACCATCCACGTGGACGACCCCAACTTCTCCGGGGAGGCCGGGACGCTGCGCCGCAAGGCCATCTCCCGCGCCATCAACCGCCCGGAGATCTGCGAGGCGATCTACGGCGGCACCCGCACCGCCGCCACCGACTTCACCACCCCCGTGGTCAACGGCTACTCGGATTCCATCCCCGGCAACGAGGTGCTCGAGTTCGACGAGGCCGAGGCGAAGAAGCTGTGGGACGAGGCCGAGGCCATCCAGCCCTTCGAGGGCTCCTTCAGCCTCTCCTACAACGCCGACGGCGGGCACCAGGAGTGGGTGGACGCGGTCTGCAACTCGATCCGCAACGTGCTGGGCATCGAGGCTGCCGGCAACTCCTACCCGGACTTCAAGTCCCTGCGCGACGACGTCACCGCCCGCACCATCGAGGGCGCGTTCCGCACCGGCTGGCAGGCCGACTACCCCTCGATGTACAACTTCCTGGGCCCGCTCTACACCTCGGCCGCGGCCGACGGCCAGGGCTCCAACGACGCCGACTACAAGAACCCCGAGTTCGACGAGGCGCTGCTGGCGGGCCTGTCCGCCACGGACGAGGAGGAGTCGTACACCCTCGGCCAGAAGGCGCAGGAGATCCTGTTCCAGGACCTCCCGTCGATCCCGCTGTGGTTCAACAACGTCGCCGGCGGCTACGCCGAGACGGTGGAGAACGTCGTCTTCGGCTGGGACTCCCAGCCGATCTACCATCAGATCACCAAGCAGGCCTGATCACGCACGGGCGGGGGCACGGGCGCGCGGCCGACGGCTGCGCCCTGGGTCCCCGCCCCGTGCCGTGCCCGTCCCGTCCCCTACCCCCTTGGGAAGTGCAGTATGACCTGGTACGTGCTTCGTCGCGTGCTGCAGATGATCCCGGTCTTCTTCGGCGCCACACTCCTCGTGTACTTCATGGTGTTCTTCATGCCCGGCGATCCGATCGCCGCTCTGGGAGGCGACAAGCCGCTCCCGGAGGCCGCGCAGGCCCGTCTGCGCGAGGAGTTCAACCTCGACAAGCCGTTCCTGGTGCAGTACTTCCTGTACCTGGCGAACATCTTCCAGGGTGACCTGGGATCCACCTTCCGCGGCCAGTCGATCAGCGGGCAGCTGGCCGACGCGTTCCCCATCACCATCCGCCTGGCGATCATCGCCATCGTCTTCGAGGCCGTGCTCGGCATCGCCGCCGGCGTGATCTCCGGCCTGCGCAAGGGCACCTGGATCGACACCACCTTCCTGATGCTCTCGCTGCTGGTGATCGCGGTTCCCACCTTCGTGCTGGGCTTCGTGGCGCAGTTCGTGCTGGGCGTCCAGCTGCGGGTGATGCCGGTCAACGTCGGCCGCGACCCCAGCTGGGAGAACCTCCTGGTTCCCGGGATGGTGCTGGGCGCGGTGTCCTTCGCCTACGTGCTGCGTCTGACCCGCACCCAGGTCGCGGAGGTCGCCGCTCAGGACCACGTGCGCACCGCCACCGCCAAGGGCCTCCCGCGCCACCGCGTGGTCTCCGCCCACGTGCTGCGCAACTCCCTGATCCCGGTGATCACGTACATCGGCATCGATCTGGGCATGCTGATGGGCGGCGCCATCGTCACCGAGTCCATCTTCAACATCCCCGGCATCGGCTTCCACCTGTGGGACGCCATCAGAGCCGGCGAGAACACGAAGGTCGTCACGATCGTGACCCTGCTGGTGACGGTGTTCGTCATCGCGAACCTGATCGTCGACATCCTGTACGCCCTTCTCGACCCGAGGATCCGCTATGTCTCGAAGTCCTGACACCCTCCCCGGGCAGCACCACTACGTCGCGCCCTCGAACGAGGTGCCGCTGCGCGCGGTCGACGCCGTCGACACCGAGGCCGAGCCTCGTTCGCTGTGGGGCGAGGCCTGGCACTCGCTCATCCGCAACCCCATCTTCATCATCGCCGGCATCATGATCGCGTTCATCCTGCTGGTGGCCCTGCTGCCCGGGCTGTTCACCGACAACGACCCGAAGTTCTGCGAGCTGCGCAACAGCTACGGCGGGCCGCAGGCCGGGCATCCGTTCGGCTTCGACCAGCAGGGCTGCGACGTGTACGCCCGGGTCATCCACGGTGCCCGGGCCTCCGTCAGCGTCGGAGTCCTCACCACCATCGGGGTGGTGCTGCTGGGCGGCGCCATCGGCGCGATCGCCGGCTACTTCGGCGGCTGGTTCGATTCGATCCTCTCCCGCGTCACCGACATCTTCTTCGCGATCCCGCTGGTGCTGGGCGCCATCGTGGTCATGCAGCTGTTCCGCGAGCACGCCGGGGTGGTGCTGCTGGTGTCGGTGATGGTGGTGTTCGGGTGGACCTCGATCGCGCGCATCGCCCGCTCGAGCGTGATGAGCGTGAAGAACGCCGAGTTCGTCACCGCCGCCACCGCTCTGGGCGCCGGCCGCACCACCAACCTGGTCAAGCACATCCTGCCCAATGCGGTCGCCCCGGTGATCGTGACCGCCACCGTGAACCTCGGGGTCTACATCGTGGTGGAGGCCACCCTGTCGTTCCTGGGTGTGGGCCTGCCCGACTCCACCGTCTCCTGGGGGGTGGACATCTCCAAGGCCCAGTCCGCCCTGCGCGACCGCCCCACGCTGCTGTTCTACCCGGCCGGTGCGCTGGCCATCACCGTGCTCAGCTTCATCATGATGGGTGATGCGGTGCGCGACGTCCTCGACCCGAAGGCGAAGAAGCGATGACACAGACCGGCAGGATCTCCTTCCGGGAGGACCCGAACCCCGAGCTCCGCGACGGCGAGCTCCGCGACGGCCAGGCCTCCAGCAGCGGACATGACCACGCATCGACCCCGCTGCTGGACATCCAGGACCTCGACGTCACCTTCACCACCTCCGCGGGACCCGTGCCCGCGGTGCGCGGTGCCAACCTCACCGTCTACCCGGGGCAGACGGTCGCCATCGTGGGCGAGTCGGGCTCGGGCAAGTCCACCACCGCCATGGCGATCTCCCAGCTGCTGCCGCGCAACGGCGCCATCACCGGGGGTCGGATCGAATTCCAGGGCACCGACATCGCCGCGGCCGACCGCAAGCAGATCCTCGCCCTGCGCGGCAGTGAGATCGGCCTGGTTCCCCAGGACCCGATGAGCAACCTCAACCCCCTGTGGCGGGTGGGATTCCAGATCAAGGAGGCCCTGGTCGCCAACGGCATCGCCAAGGGGAAGGAGGCGGACCGTCGCGTCGTCGAGCTGCTCGCCGAGGCAGGGCTGCCCGACCCCGAGCGCCGCGCCAACCAGTTCCCCCACGAGTTCTCCGGAGGCATGCGCCAGCGGGCGCTGATCGCCATGGGGCTCGCGGCGCGCCCCTCCCTGCTGATCGCCGACGAGCCCACCAGCGCGCTCGACGTCACCGTGCAGCGGCAGATCCTGGACCACCTGGACCACCTCACCGACAGCCTCGACGTGGCCGTGCTGCTGATCACCCACGACCTGGGCCTGGCCGCCGAGCGCGCCCAGCATCTGGTGGTGATGTACCGCGGTCACGTGGTGGAGTCCGGTCCCGCCCTGCAGCTGCTGCAGGACCCGCAGCACGCGTACACCCAGCGCCTGATCGCAGCGGCCCCGTCCCTGTCCAGCCGGCGCCTGGTCTCCCAGCGTGAGCGCGCCCGCACGCGCCAGGACGCCGAGAAGGCGGCCCGGGCCCGTGACCCCCTGCCTGGACGGCACGACGACGGCGACGACGTGATCGTGGCGGAGAACCTCACGCGCGTGTTCTCGATCCGCGGTCGCGCACCGTGGGAGAAGCCCACCCCGTTCACCGCGGTCGACGACGTCTCCTTCCGGCTGCGTCGCGGCACCACCACCGCGATCGTCGGCGAGTCCGGCTCCGGCAAGTCGACCGTCGCGCAGATGGTGCTGAAGCTCCTGGAGCCCACCTCCGGCCAGGTGCGGTTCGACGGGCGCGATCTGGCGCAGATGTCCTCCAAGGAGCTGTTCGAGCTGCGGCGCCGCGTCCAGCCCATCTTCCAGAACCCCTACGGCACCATCGATCCCACGTACTCGATCTTCCGCACCGTGGAGGAGCCGCTGCGCCTGCACGGCATCGGGACCCGGCGCGAACGGGTGGCCCGGGTGCGGGACCTGCTGGACAAGGTGGCGCTGCCCACCGGGGTGATGGACCGCTACCCCAATGAACTCTCCGGCGGTCAGCGGCAGCGTGTGGCCATCGCCCGCGCGCTGGCCCTGGAGCCGGAAGTGGTGGTGTGCGACGAGGCCGTGTCCGCCCTCGACGTGCTGGTGCAGGCCCAGGTGCTCGAACTGCTCAACGATCTGCAGAGCGAACTGGGGCTGTCCTACATCTTCATCACGCACGACCTCGCGGTGGTGCGCCAGATCGCCGATGACGTGCTGGTGATGGAGCAGGGCCGGGTCGTCGAGCACGCGCCCACCGAGCAGGTCTTCACCGACCCGCAGCAGGAGTACACCCGACGTCTGCTGGACGCCATTCCCGGCCGCAGCATCGAGCTGGCGGGATCGCGGATCCTCGGCGACCTCGAGGAGGCGCAAGCCCCCACCACCGACAGCATGGTCAGCGAGGACGAGCAGGAGCAGGCCGTCCGCGGCCCCATCGCGTCGGAGGGCGAGGACCCGTACACCACCGGCGGCGTGGTCTGACCCGGCGCATCGCCGACGTGTCCTCCACGACCATCGCGCGCCCCCGGGCCTGAGCACTTGTAGAATCGCCACGGCCCGGGGCGCGCCAGTTGCTGCGCCCCACCTTGCGACTCGAAACGAGCACTCACCCGTATGACACTTCGCCACCGCACCGACCTGCGCAACGTCGCGATCGTCGCCCACGTCGACCACGGCAAGACGACCCTGGTCGACGCCATGCTCACCCAGGGCGGCGCCTTCAGCGACCACGACAAGCACGACGAGCGGGCGATGGACTCCGGTGAGCTGGAGCGCGAGAAGGGCATCACGATCCTCGCCAAGAACACGGCGATCCGCTACACCGGCCCCTCGGCCGCGGAAGCCGGCGAGCCCGGCGGCATCACCATCAACGTGATCGACACCCCCGGCCACGCCGACTTCGGCGGCGAGGTGGAGCGCGGCCTGTCCATGGTGGACGGCGTGGTGCTGTTGGTGGACGCCTCCGAGGGCCCCCTGCCGCAGACCCGCTTCGTGCTGCGCAAGGCCCTGGCCGCCAAGCTCCCCGTGATCCTGGTGGTCAACAAGGTCGACCGGCCCGACGCCCGCATCGACGAGGTCGTGGGCGAGACCACCGACCTGCTGCTGGGTCTGGCCTCCGATGTCGCCGAGGAGGTCGAGGACCTCGACCTCGACTCGGTGCTGGACATGCCGGTGGTGTACGCCTCCGGCAAGGCCGGCCGGGCCTCGCTGACCAAGCCGGTCGACGGGACCCTCCCGGAGGAGACCACGGTGGAGGCGCTGTTCGCCACCATCCTGGAGTCGATCCCCGCTCCCACCTATGACGACGAGGTGCCGCTGCAGGCCCACGTCACCAACCTCGACGCCTCCCCGTTCCTGGGCCGCCTGGCCCTGCTGCGCATCAAGAGCGGTGAGCTGACCAAGGGCCAGCAGGTGGCGTGGTGCCAGTCCGATGGTGAGATCCGCACCGTCAAGGTCACCGAGCTGCTGGAGACCAAGGGACTCACCCGCGAGCCGATGACCCGCACTGCCCGCCCCGGCGACATCGTGGCCGTGGCAGGCATCCCGCAGATCATGATCGGCGAGACACTCGCCGATCCGAACGATCCCCGCCCCCTGCCGCTGATCGAGATCGACGAGCCGGCGATCTCCATGACGATCGGCATCAACACCTCCCCGCTCGCCGGCAAGAACGCCAAGGGCCACAAGCTCACCGCCCGTCAGGTGAAGGACCGCCTGGCCTCCGAGCTGGTGGGCAACGTGTCCCTGCGGGTGCTGCCCACCGATCGACCGGACGCCTGGGAGGTGCAGGGCCGCGGCGAGCTGGCCCTGGCGATCCTGGTGGAGCAGATGCGTCGCGAGGGCTTCGAGCTCACCGTGGGCAAGCCCACCGTGCTGACCCGCCAGATCGACGGTGTGGTCCAGGAGCCCGTGGAGCGGATGACCATCGACGTGCCCGAGGAGTACCTGGGCACCGTCACCCAGCTGATGGCCGCCCGCAAGGGCCGCATGGAGACCATGAGCAACCACGGCTCCGGCTGGGTGCGCATGGAGTTCACCGTCCCGTCCCGCGGCCTGATCGGCTTCCGCACCCTCTTCCTCACCGAGACCCGCGGCAACGGCATCGCCTCCTCCTACGCGGACGGCTTCGCCCCGTGGATGGGCACCATCGAGTTCCGCAGCACCGGCTCCCTGGTGGCCGACCGCGCCGGTGCCGTCACCCCGTACGCGATGATCAACCTGCAGGAGCGCGGCTCCTTCTTCGTGGAGCCCACCAGCGAGGTCTACGAGGGCCAGGTGGTGGGGGAGAACTCCCGCAGCGAGGACATGGACGTCAACATCACCAAGGAGAAGAAGCTGACGAACATGCGCGCCGCCTCGGCGGACTCCTTCGAGAACCTGGTGCCGCCGCGCAGGCTCACCCTGGAGGAGTCCCTCGAGTTCGCCGCCGAGGACGAGTGCGTCGAGGTCACGCCGCAGATCGTGCGCATCCGCAAGGTGATCCTGGATGCGGGTGAGCGCGCCCGGGCCCGCTCCCGTGCCAAGACCGGCGCCTGAGGGACCGGACCGAGAGCGCCCCGTGACACAGCAGCTCCCGCCGATCGACACCCAGTCCCTGGCCGCCCGCTTCTCCCAGGTGGCACTGGCGATCGTTCTCACGATCCTGTCGGTGGTGCTGCTGGTGACCACGCACCGGCTGCGGCTGGACATCGGTGGCCTCGAGCTGCCCGCCGGACTGCTGTTCGGCGCGGTGTTCCAGGTGACGGCCTGCGTGTTCCTCTACGCGGCCACCGGCTCGCGACTGCCGCTGGCGGTGGTGGGCTCGCTGTGGGGACTGCTGGCGATGCCCTTCCTGGGCCGTGGCGTGGGCGGCGGCGTGCTGTTCCCCGCCGCGATCGGCGACCAGATCCAGTACTCCGGCTGGATCGTGCAGGGGATCGGCGTACTGCTGCCGTTCGTGATGATCGGCGTCATCACCCTGGTGCGTCGTCGAGGGCGAGCGCCGCGGGCCTGACCCCTCAGCCCTCCGGCTGGGCGACGGGCTGTCGGCGCGGCGGGGGAGGGGGCACCTCCTTGGAGGCGACCATTAGGGTGCGGGGCACCGTGACGCGGCCACGCCTTGTCATCACGTCGACCGCCTTCTGATCGACCTCCAGGATCGTGCCCAGGGCGTCGGTCATCGACTCGCCGTGCGGCGAGGAGGTGCGGTCGATCGCGTAGCGCAGCACCACTCGGCGTCCGGGCTCCAGGAACGGGGCCCATCCCGGGCGGCGGCGGTGGCCGTCGTTCATCATCACGTATGCCTCCGACATCCTCTCGACTCGGTCGGTCCGTCCGTTTCCAGGCTGGCAGGTTACTGCCGGGAAGGGTGCGGTGACCACCGCCGGCGAGGGTCTGGGGATGTTCGGCCCGTCACGCCGCAGCCGCCGCGCCGGGCGCCGGTTCCCCTTACCGCGCCTCACAGTGCGATGATGGGACGGTCCCCGTCGGAAGGAACTGCACCATGACGTACGTCATCGCCCTGCCCTGTGTCGATGTGAAGGATCGGGCGTGCGTGGACGAGTGTCCGGTGGACTGCATCTACGAGGGCAATCGGATGCTGTACATCCAGCCCGACGAGTGCGTGGACTGCGGTGCCTGCGAGCCGGTGTGCCCGGTCGAGGCGATCTTCTACGAGGACGACGTCCCGGACCAGTGGGCCGAGTACTACGACGCCAACGTCGACTTCTTCGACGAGCTCGGCGCGCCCGGCGGCGCGGCGAAGATGGGTGTGATCGACAAGGACCACCCGCTGATCGAGGCGCTCCCGCCCCAGCCCAACCCGCTGGCCTGAGCCCGTGGGAGCAGCACCGCGCACCTCGCTCGCCTCCCGCCTGCCGGTATTCCCGTGGGACACCCTGGCCGAGGCCCGCGACCTGGCCGCCTCGCACGCGGACGGCATGGTCGACCTCTCCGTCGGCACGCCCGTGGATCCCACACCCGCCTCGGTGCAGCAGGCGCTCGCCGATGCGGCCGACTCCCACGGCTACCCCACCACCATCGGCACCCCCGCCCTGCGCGAGGGCATCGTCTCCTTCCTGCACCGGCACCGGGCTGCCCCGCCCTCCCTGGGCGCGGAGAACGTGCTTCCCACCATCGGCTCCAAGGAGCTGGTGGCGCACCTGCCCTTCCAGCTCGGCCTCGGCCCCGGGGATGCCGTCGCGTTCCCGCACGTGGCCTATCCCACCTACGACATCGGAGCCCGCCTGGTGGGCGCCCAGCCCCTGCCGGTGGACATGGTGCGCCTGGCCGCCGAGGGGGAGGCTGCCCTGCCCGATCCCTCGCTGGCCTCCCGGATCCGGCTGCTGTGGCTGAACTCGCCCTCGAACCCCACCGGCGCGGTGCTGGAGGCGGACCAGATCGCCGCGATCGTGCGCTGGGCCCGCGAGCGCGGCATCGTGGTCGCCTCCGACGAGTGCTACGCCCTGCTGCCGTGGACCGTCGACGAGGTGCCCTCGGTGCTGGACCCCCGCGTGAACGAGGGGAGCCTCAGCGGCCTGCTGTGCGTGTACTCGCTGTCCAAGCAGTCCAACCTGGCTGGCTACCGCGCTGCCTTCGTGGCCGGCGACCCGGCCCTGGTGGGGGAGCTGCTGGCGGTGCGCAAGCAAGCCGGAATGATGATCCCCGGCCCCATCCAGACCGCCATGGCCGCAGCCCTGGACGATGACGACGCGGTGGCGGCTCAGCGCGAGACCTACCGGGCGCGTCGCGCACTGCTCGCCGGCGCACTGCGCGACGCCGGTGGTGAGATCCACGGATCGGACGCAGGCCTGTACCTGTGGACCACCTTCCGCGAGGACTGCGCCACGTCCGTGCGCGCACTGGCCGGTCTGGGGATCCTGGTGGCCCCGGGGATGTTCTATGGTGAAGCAGGCGGGACCTTCGTCCGCGTGGCACTGACGGCCACCGACGAGCGGATCGCCGCTGCCGCCCGGCGCCTGCAGCGCCACTGAACGATCCGACCACGCACAACGGAGAGCCCATGGATCACGCGACGACGCCCGCCCGCCTCAGCTACGACGAGAAGACCCTCGATCTGCCGCGCATCGACGCCGTGGAGGGCAATCCGGGCATCGGGATCGGGCCGCTGCGCAAGGAGACCGGCGCGGTCACCTACGACCCCGGTTTCATGAACACCGCCAACACCACCTCGGAGATCACCTACATCGACGGTGACGAGGGGATCCTGCGCTACCGCGGCTACCCCATCGAGCAACTCGCCGAGCACTCCACCTACCTCGAGGTGGCCTACCTGCTGATCCACGGCGAGCTGCCCACCCGCGGCCAGCTCGACAACTTCTCCGCCCAGGTGGAGCGCCGCACCCTGCTGGACGAGCGCTTCCGTCGGCTGTTCGACGACTACCCGCGCGATGCCCACCCGATGGCGGTGCTGCAGGCCGGCGTCTCCGCGCTGTCCACCTTCTACCAGGACTCCCTGGATCCCTTCGACGAGGAGCAGGTGCGGCTGTCCTCGGTGCGGCTGCTGGCCAAGATGCCCACGATGGCGGCCTACGCCCATCGCATCGCGCAGGGCCACGCGCTGCTGTACCCGGACAACCGCCTCTCCCTGATCGAGAACTTCCTGCGCCTGACCTTCGGCTTCCCGGTCGAGGAGTACATCGCCGACCCGGCCGTGGTGCGGGCCATGGAGCAGCTTCTGATCCTGCATGCGGACCACGAGCAGAACTGCTCCACCTCCGCGGTGCGCCTGGTGGGCTCGGCCCAGGCCAACCTGTTCACCTCGATCTCGGCCGGCATCGGCGCGCTGTCCGGCCCTGCGCACGGCGGCGCCAATGCCGCGGTGATGGAGATGCTCAACCTGATCCGCGACGAGGGCATCGACCCCCGCGACTACATGGAGAAGGTGAAGAACAAGGAGGACGGCATCCGGCTGATGGGCTTCGGCCACCGGGTGTACAAGAACTACGACCCCCGCGCCCGCATCGTCAAGAGCATCGCCGACACCGTGCTGGAGCGCCTGGGCGTCAACGACGAGCGCCTGGAACTGGCGATGAAGCTCGAGGAGATCGCGCTGAACGACGACTACTTCGTCGAGCGCAAGCTGTACCCGAACGTGGACTTCTACACCGGCATCATCTACAAGGCGATGGGCTTCCCCACCCAGATGTTCACGGTGCTGTTCGCGATCGGTCGCCTGCCCGGCTGGATCGCGCAGTGGCAGGAGATGATCCACGACCCGGACACCAAGATCGGCCGCCCGCGCCAGATCTACACCGGCCACCCCGAGCGCCCGTACCAGGCGATGGAGGAGCGCACCGGCACCAGCGAGCTGCGCCTGGCGGAGCTCAAGGCCGAGATCGACAAGCGGGGCTGAAGCCGGTCCGATCGGCTGGACGGGCCCACACGCCCCGATGCAGAGGCCCGGAGTGCTCGCAAAAGCTCGAGACGGTGTCGAGACCGTGAACGGTTGAAGAACATCACGTTGACGCGCGGTCCTCGCCCCCCCTCCTGGTAGCTTCATCCCACGTCGGGTGACCGGCTTGTGGATCCAACAGGACAAAGGGGTTTGTTGTGATGTCTGTACCGAAGACAAGAACCCCGAGAGATACTGCAAGTAGATTGACAGATCGTTATGGTGCATAACCTCGCGAGCCGAGCCAGCCGGGTCAACGTGAAGACCAGGCTGGCTCGGTTCACCTCGCGATGGCGCTGCGACCTGCTCGTCGTCGGTGTGGTGCTTCTGATGAGCATCACCTCGGTGCTCACAGGCCTTGTCTCAGCTGTTGAAACGGACTCGACTTTTCCCCGAGGTGCTCAGCTGACGCTCATCATCCGGGGCGCACCACCGGGAGTCACACCGGAAACGCTCACTGAGGAGTTCCGTGAGCTGCGGCCCCAGTTTGTTGAGAGCTCCCTGCACGGAGAGATCATTCACGCGCCGTTGGAGACGGAATCCGGATCAGAGCTCACCTGGCAGCTTCCCCTGGGCCGCAGCACAACGCTTTCCGCGGGCACGTACCCCGATTCCGCCACTGGCGTGATGACCCTGCAGGGAGACATCGCAGAGATGGCGCAAGTGGTGCGCAGCCTCAACGAGCAAGGGTATGAGACCATCGCGACCATCCGTACCACTGCGACTGACCTTCCGCCGTGGATGGCGCCACCTCTTGGGCCGATCACCTTTCTCGCCTTCCTCTGTGCCGTCGGTTCGACAACTCTGCTGCACCTGAACCGGCGAGTTGCAGCAGCCGCGATCGATCAGACCTTGGGGCGCCGCCGCCTTGCGGCTCGAGGGCGCGATGGACTCGCCCTGGTCTGCTGGGCTTTGGCAACGACGATGGTGGTCGGAGCGGTTGCCATAGCAGCAGTGGGATTCTTCTCCCCTTCAGCGCTTCGCGCCACAGGTTTCGTTCCTCTGCTGATTGCCACGCTGCTTCTGCAGTGGGGCGGAATCGTGAGCGCCATGGCGGCGGCAGTCGTTGTCAGCGAGGTCACGGCTGCGCCGCTGCTGGAACGGTTGCACTCCGTGGCTTCACAGCAGGCGATCATCGCCGCTTCCGCAGCGGCGCTGGCACTGTTCACTGGAACTGCCCTGGTGATTACTCCGGTGATGGTGAACGTCGTTGACCAGTTGCGCTCCTCGGCGCGGGTCGGCGAGCAGTGGGAGAACGTCCCGGACGTCACCTCGGTGAGCCTGTTCGCTCTGGCCGAGCCAGAACTGCAGGCATCCGCTCCCAGTGTCCGTCAGCTTGTCCTCGAGAGCTCACTGGCCGGAACCGCTGTGCTCAACGATCCTGACGATGAGTGCGAGATGGCTGCCGCAGGCCTCGGCGGCGACTGTGTTCTGCACCTCAATGACACTTTCTTCTCGCTGTCCGGCCAGAAACCGGAGCAGTTCGGACTGCCTGAAGTTGCTCAATCAGAGCTGATCGTTGCCATTCCGCGATCCCGGGCGATGGACAGCGATCAGATCACGCACACCGCACAGGAATGGGCTGGCTTCGAGTCTCGCGCCGACTGTGAAGTCACTGGTGATGGGTGCACGGATATCCCCGCACCTCCGACTGTTCGGGTCGTGACCTATGAGGATGGGTTCACTCTGGAGTCATTCACGGCGAACTCAAGTTTGCACGGTGGTCCTGCCGAGTATTCGAATCCGGTTCTGTACTACTACTCATTGAGTTCGCCCTGGTTGTCGACCGTGAATACCATCGGTGCCATTTCTGGTGGAGGGATATCCTTCATGCAGAGTGCCGAGGTCGTGCGTGAGCAATGGGTCGGTGCAGGGCTGCGCGACCTCGTGGCAGACGTAACTTCCTCACGGGAATCGGCATTGGTGGCCGCCCAAAGGCTGCGGAACGAAGCGCTGGTGAACGGCACACGAGTTCTGATCGCTCTCGCCGTGTCGGTCGTCTCCGTCGTGCTGCTGGCAGCGGCTGAGTGCCGCCGCCAGCACGATCGCCTGCTGGCAGCATTCGTGCTGGGCCGCAGGTGGTTGTCCCGGCACTGGCGATTCCTCAGCCTGGCTGGAGCATCCCTGGCGGCCGGGCTGGGAATGGCGGTGACACTGCGTGGCACTGATCGAGGCAGCGACTGGGTGCTGTGGGCGATCTGTCTAGGAGTGCTGATGACCCTCGCTGCTTTCACGGTGTCCCGGTTCGATCGCAGGATCTGCGGCGATTCGGTCAAGGAGAGATGAGATGGCTGATAAGACGGTGGCTCTCACAGCTGAGAACCTGTCCAAGAGCTTCGGCAGCCGCGGCCTCTGGGAGGGATTCAGCCACCGCTTCGACGCCGGCAGTCTCACCATCCTCTCCGGTCCGAGCGGATGCGGCAAGACCACCCTGCTGAACTGCCTCAGCCTGCTGGAACGGGTGGATCAGGGGCGGCTCCTGCTGGGTGAGGAGGTGATCTCCCCGTCCATGCGTCGGCGGCTGTACCGCACGACCTTCGGGTTCCTGTTCCAGAACAGGGGACTGGTGGAGCAGGACACCGTGGAGCGGAACCTCAGGCTGTCGCCGCAGCTCAGCGGAATCCCCCGCAAGGAGGCCGCCCGTCGAATCGACGAGGCCCTGGAGCAGGTTGGTGTGCTCACGCAGAAGAACGACCCCGTCTTCCAGCTCAGCGGCGGTGAGTACCAGCGTGTGGCTTTCGCTCGGCTCATCGTCCACGGGGCGCGGGTCGTATTCGCCGATGAGCCCACGGCCTCGCTCGACGACGGCAACGCCCGGAGGGTCATCGAACTGCTGCGCGAGCATGCGGACGGCGGTGGCATCGTCATCTGCGCGACCCATGACGCGGCAGTGCTCGCGGCTGCTGACGGGACAGTCGACGTCTCGTCGTTCGCGACGCAGGCCACTGCTCGCTGAGACCCCTCGCAGACCCCGGGATGTGAGGCGTCTCATGTGAGCCACGCCGCAGGTCAGGGGCCATTTTCCGGGACCTTCTGCCTCGGAGGTGTCAGGACCTGGCCTTATGGTGGTGTCAACCCAGGAGGGCCGTGCGCCGACCGGCTCTCCGGCACCACGAGGAGGATCAGATGACGTCCGCCACCACCGAGCGCCCCACCGATGCGGTTGCAGGAGGTGACGCGTGGGAGGGCTTCGAGCCGGGTCCCTGGCAGGAGTCCATCGATCTGCGCGACTTCATCCTGCGCAACTACACCCCGTACGAAGGTGATGCCTCGTTCCTCGCCGGCCCCACCGAGAAGACCCTGAAGGTCTGGGATCACCTGGAGAAGAACTACCTCTCCGAGGAGCGTCGCCGCCGCGTCTACGACGTCGACACCAAGACCCCCGCCGACATCGATGCGTTCCCGGCCGGATACATCTGCCCCGAGGACGACGTCATCGTCGGTTTGCAGACCGACGTCCCGCTCAAGCGCGCCATGATGCCCAACGGCGGCTGGCGCATGGTCGAGACCGCGATCAAGGAGGCCGGCAAGGAGCCGGACCCCGAGATCAAGAAGGTCTTCACGAGGTACCGCAAGACGCACAACGACGGTGTCTTCGACATCTACACCCCGCGCATCCGCGCTGCCCGCTCCAGCCACATCATCACCGGTCTGCCGGACGCCTACGGCCGCGGCCGCATCATCGGGGACTACCGTCGTCTCGCCCTGTACGGGGCGGACTTCCTGATCGCCGAGAAGATGGCCGCCAAGGACGCCGTGGCGGACCAGCCCTTCAGCGAGCACTGGGCCCGCTACCGCGAGGAGCACTCCGAGCAGATCAAGGCTCTCAAGAAGCTCGTCACCCTGGGTGAGATCTACGGTCTGGACCTCAAGCGTCCCGCCGCCAACGCGCAGGAAGCGGTGCAGTGGACCTACATGGCCTACCTCGCCTCCGTGAAGAGCCAGGACGGCGCCGCGATGTCCCTCGGCCGCCTCTCCGCGTTCCTGGACGTCTACTTCGAGCGCGACCTCAAGGCCGGGAAGATCACCGAGTCCGACGCCCAGGAGATCATCGATGCGCTGGTGATCAAGCTGCGCATCGTGCGGTTCCTGCGCACCATCGACTACGACCAGATCTTCTCCGGTGACCCGTACTGGGCCACCTGGTCGGACGGCGGCATGACCGAGGACGGCCGCTCGCAGGTCACCAAGACCTCGTTCCGCCTGCTTCAGACCCTGCGCAACCTGGGGCCGGCCCCGGAGCCGAACATCACCGTGTTCTGGGATCCGAAGCTGCCCGAGGGCTACAAGGAGTTCTGCTCGGCCATCTCGATCGAGACCTCCTCGATCCAGTACGAGTCCGATGAGCAGATCCGTGGCCGCTGGGGTGACGACGCAGCGATCGCCTGCTGCGTCTCCCCGATGAGGGTCGGCAAGCAGATGCAGTTCTTCGGCGCTCGCGTCAACGCCGGCAAGGCTCTGCTGTACGCCATCAACGGCGGTCGCGACGAGATCAGCGGCAAGCAGGTCACCGAGGAGGGCGAGTTCACGCCCGTCCAGGGCGACGGCCCGCTGGACTTCGACGACGTGTGGGAGAAGTACGAGCACATGCTCGACTGGGTGGTCGGCACCTACGTCGAGGCGCTGAACATCATCCACTACAGCCACGACAAGTACGCCTACGAGTCGATCGAGATGGCGCTGCACGACAGCGAGATCGTGCGCACCATGGGCTGCGGCATCGCGGGCCTGTCCATCGTGGCGGACTCCCTGTCGGCCATCAAGCACGCCACCGTCACCCCGGTGCGTGACGAGACCGGCCTGATCGTGGACTACATCACCGAGGGCGAGTTCCCCCGCTACGGCAACGACGATGATCGCGCCGACGACATCGCCGCGACGATCGTGCACACGGTGATGCAGAAGATCAAGGAGATCCCGATGTACCGGGATGCCATCCCCACCCAGTCGGTCCTGACCATCACCTCGAACGTGGTGTACGGCAAGGCCACCGGCTCCTTCCCCTCCGGTCACCAGAAGGGCACCCCCTTCTCCCCGGGTGCGAACCCGGAGAACGGCGCGGACTCCCACGGGATGGTCGCCTCGATGCTGTCGGTCGGCAAGCTCGACTACAACGACGCGCTCGACGGCATCTCGCTCACCAACACCATCACCCCGCAGGGTCTGGGACGCACCAAGGACGAGCAGGTCAAGAACCTGGTCGGCATCCTGGACGCCGGCTTCGTGATGGACGACGACTGCACCCTGACCAATTGATCACCCCGATCATCAACCGTCGAACTCAACCACTCGAGGAGAAACCGATGTCTGCCAAGACCTACGCCGAGCGCCTGGAGTCCATGAAGGCCAACCGGGCCGCCAACAACATGGAGTCCGGCCTGTTCCACGCCAACATCAACGTCCTGAACAAGGACACCCTGGTGGACGCGATGGAGCACCCGGAGAACTACCCGAACCTCACGGTCCGTGTCTCCGGCTACGCCGTGAATTTCGTGAAGCTCACCCGCGAGCAGCAGCTGGACGTGCTGGATCGCACCTTCCATCAGAGCGCCTGAGCGACGCCCTGCATCGGAGCGCCATCACGGCGCCATGACCACCGGCGGGGGGGGG
>NZ_JAMBDS010000051.1:0-22763 GCF_025143785.1 Brachybacterium sp. p3-SID1565 | reverse complement strand
GGATCAGTTGCCGACGCGGAAGCGGACGAAACCGGTGACGGTGCCGCCGGCCTCCTCGACGATCTTGCCGACGGTCTGCTTCGGGTCCTTCGCGAAGCCCTGCTCCAGCAGCACGTTCTCCTTGAAGAAGCCGTTGAGGCGTCCCTCGACGATCTTGGGCAGCGCCTGCTCGGGCTTGCCCTCGTTCTTCGCGGTCTCCTCGGCGATGCGGCGCTCGTTCTCGACGACGTCGGCGGGGACGTCCTCGCGGGAGAGGTACTGCGGCGAGTAGGCGGCGATGTGCATGGCGATGTCGCGCGCCACCTCGGCGCCGGCCTTGTCGGTGGCCACCAGCACGCCGACCTGCGGGGGCAGGTCCTTGTTGGTGCGATGCATGTAGGAGGAGACGACCTCGCCGGTGACGCGGCCGATGCGGCGCACCAGGATCTTCTCGCCCATGGTGGCGCCGGCGTTGGTGAGCGCCTCGCCGAAGGGGGTGCTGGCGAGCTCCTCGGGCTCAGTGGCACCGGACTCGACGGCCGCTGCCACGGCCTCGTCGCCCAGGGCCACGAACTTGTCGTTCTTGGCGACGAAGTCGGTCTCGGAGTTGAGCTCGACCAGGGTGCCGGTCTGGCCGCCCTCGCTGTCGCGCACGTCGACGGCGATCAGGCCCTCGGACGCGGTGCGGCCCTCGCGCTTGGCGATGCCCTTGAGACCCTTGACTCGGATCAGCTCGACCGCCTTGGCGGTGTCGCCGTTCGCCTCGTCCAGCGCCTTCTTCACGTCGAGCATGCCCGCGCCGGTGGACTCGCGGATCGCCTTGATGTCGGCTGCCGTGTAGTTGGCCATGTTCCTCTTCCTTGTGGGAGATGCTTTGCGGGGTCGGGGCGGGTGCAGCCCCGAGGGGTGGCCCGGGCAGCGATGCCGCCCGGGCCCCGTGATCACTCGGCCGCGGGGGCCTCAGCGGACTCGGTCTTCTCGGTCTCGGCCGCCTCCTGCGCAGTGACGGCGTCCTCAGCGGCCTCGGCCGGCTCGCCGGAACCAGCGGACTCGCCGGAATCAGCGGCGACGGACTGCTCGGCCGGGGCATCCTGCTGCTGGACCTCCGACTGGGCCAGGAGCTCGCGCTCCCACTCCGCCAGCGGCTCGGCGTCGACGGCGGAGACGTTCTTCTCGCCGCCGGTGCTCTTGGCGTGGCGCTCCTGCAGGCCGGCGGCCACGGCGTCGGCGACCACCCGGGTCAGCAGGGTGACGGAGCGGATCGCGTCGTCATTGCCGGGGATCGGGTAGGTGACCTCGTCGGGATCGCAGTTGGTGTCCAGGATCGCGACGACGGGGATGTTCAGCTTCTGCGCCTCGTCGACGGCGAGGTGCTCCTTGTTGGTGTCCACGACCCACACCGCGCTGGGGGCGCGGGACATGTCGCGGATGCCGCCGAGGGTGCGCTCGAGCTTCTCCTTCTCGCGGCGCATCATCAGCAGCTCCTTCTTGGTGCGGCCGGAGGAGGCCACATCGTCGAAGTCGATCTGCTCGAGCTCCTTGAGGCGGTTCACGCGCGCGGACACCGTCTGCAGGTTGGTGAGCATGCCGCCCAGCCACCGCTGGTTCACGTAGGGCATGCCCACGCGGGTGGCCTGCTCCTGGATCGACTCCTGGGCCTGCTTCTTGGTGCCGACGAACAGCACGGTGCCGCCGTGGGCGACGGTCTGCTTGACGAACTCGTAGGCCTTGTCGATGTAGGTCAGCGTCTGCATCAGGTCGACGATGTAGATGCCGTTGCGCTCGGTGAAGATGTGACGGCGCATCTTGGGGTTCCAACGACGGGTCTGGTGCCCGAAGTGGACGCCGCTCTCCAGGAGCTGGCGCATGGTGACGACTGCCATGATGGTGTCCTTTTCCTCGGCCCTGGGCTCGCACGGCGCACCCGGGTGGGGCGTCCGCGGTCATCGCGCAGGACCTGCATTCTCGGTTCTTCCCCCGCAGCCGGACGGCTCGGGGCCTGGCGCCCGGGTTGCCGACCGCCACCTGCTCCCGCACGGATGCGGGCCCGGGAGGACCGATGGTCGACGAGCCCTGGTGGGCACGCGAAGTCATCCGGACGGACCGGATGCTGGCGTCAGTCTAGCCGACGCCCCCGCCCTCTCCGGCGCGGGATGCGTCACGCCGGCGGTCCTGCTCGTCCGACCCGCGCCCGGTCCGGGACAGCCGCGACCGCG
Source organism: Brachybacterium sp. p3-SID1565 (assembly GCF_025143785.1). Taxonomy (NCBI): domain Bacteria; kingdom Bacillati; phylum Actinomycetota; class Actinomycetes; order Micrococcales; family Dermabacteraceae; genus Brachybacterium; species Brachybacterium sp. p3-SID1565. The sequence continues at coordinate 20,568 of NZ_JAMBDS010000051.1, read as the reverse complement.
AAGGCGGCCCCGCGCGAGGTTCCTCCCCAATGGGGGTCATCCACCGCCAGGGCCGGAGGATGTCGGCGGGCTCGGGCGGTCCGGCACGGTGGGGGCATGAGTGAACCTCCCGCTCCGACCGTCGGGCGCCGGTCCAGTGACCCCGGTGCGGCGCTGCTGGCCGTGGTGGCACTGGTGCTGTGGGTGATGGTGCTCGGGGCGTCCCCGGTGGCCGCCGAACCCGCCGCGAGCCGATGGCAGTGGCCCATCGCGCCGCCTCAACAGGTGCTGCGCGGCTTCGAGCAGCCTGAGCACCGCTATGCGGCCGGGCACCGCGGGGTCGACCTCATGGTGCACGGCGGTGTGGGTGCCCCGGTGCGAGCAGTGGAGGACGGCACGGTCCGCTTCGCCGGTGACGTCGCAGGGCGTGGCGTGGTCTCCGTGATGCATGCCGACGGTCTGATCTCCACCTACGAGCCCGTCACGGCGAAGGTCCGAGCCGGGCAGTCGGTGGCGGTCGGCGATCTGCTCGGGGATCTCGCCCCTGCCGGTACGGGAGGTCCGCACTGCCCGGAGGGCCCGTGCCTGCACCTGGGCGCTCGACGGGGAGAGGACTACCTGGATCCGCTGCTGCTGCTCGGAGCGCGCGGTCCCAGTGTGCTGCTGCCGTGGGGCGGGGCGGAGCAGGCTGAGGCCAGCCGCACCCGGCCGGTCTCCTCCCCCAAGGTGTCACAGGCGAGCAGCGCCCCAGCGGCCGCTGCCAGCGGGGCTCCGCGGCATGGCATACGGCGCGCGCTCCTGGACTGACGACAGCTGGGCACTGGCGAGATGTGCGGCGGGGTGGTCAGGCGCGGGGGTGCGCCTGCTCGACGGTGCCGCGCAGCCGCTCGGAGCTCACGTGGGTGTAGATCTGCGTGGTGGCCAGCGATGAGTGCCCAAGGAAGTCCTGGACCGTGCGCAGATCCGCGCCGCCCTCCACCAGGTGCGTAGCGGCGCTGTGCCGCAGGGCATGAGGGCTGAGATGCCGTGGGATGCCGGAGGCGGCAGTGCGCTTGTCCAGCAGTGTGCGCACGGCTCTGTCGCCCAGCCTGCCGCCGCGCACGCCGAGGAACAGCGCGTCGCGTGCCGCTGAGGACGGATCGCGGCCGGCCGCCGCGAGGACGGGGCGGCCCTCGGACTCCCAGCGCCGGATGGCATCCAGTGCCGGTGCACCGACGGGGACGATGCGCTCCTTGTCGCCCTTGCCCCTGACCCGCACCGTGCCCTGCACGTGGTCGATGCCGGTGGAGTCCAGGGCGACCAGCTCGGAGACCCGCAGCCCGGAGGAGTACAGCAGTTCGAGCACGGCGGCGTCGCGCAGGTCGACGGCACGAGCGGTCCGGTCCTGATCGGGCTCGTCACTGGCAGGGGCGGTTCCCGGGTCATGCTGGATGGCATCCAGCAGCTGGGAGGTCTGTGCGGCGGAGAGGACGGTGGGCAGGTGCCTGCCCCGCTTGGGTGCCCGCAGGCGACCGCCGACATCATGGGGGATGCGCTCGGTGGCGGCGAGCCACGTGGTGAAGGTGCGCGCTGCAGCCGCGGAGCGCGCCAGGGTGCTGGCGGCGGCTCCCGTCCCCGCGCGAGCGGCCAGCCAGGACCGCAGGGCGTTCACGTCGAGGCCCGCCACGTCGATGCGCTCGACGTGGCGCAGGTGGTGGAGCAGGTCCGAGGCTTCGCGGCGGTAGGCACGCACGGTGTGGGCGGAACGCCCCCGCTCCAGCCGCAGATGCTCGGCGAAGGCGTGGAGCAGCTCTCCGTCACCCGGGTGCTCCTGGTCCTGTCGCGGCCGGCTCGTCATCCCCCTAGTCTCGCCCCACCCGCGGCGCAGGGCGAGTCAGGAGCACTCCTGGGCGCGGCGCTCACCGGGTGCGCCGATCCTGGCGCGACCGGCGAACGCGGCCGTCCCGGACCACGACCATGCCCAGCAGCTCGAGCCTGGCCAGGGCGGAGCGCGCCTCCTCCTCCCCGATCCCGACCTCCCGGGCGATCACCGCCGTCAAGGCGCTGGAGCGCGGCGGCACCGCATCCAGCACTCGGCGGTCCGCAGGGGCGAGCAGATCGAGCTCGTCCTGCTGGGCGTAGCTGCTGTCACCAGCAGGCGGGCCGCCGGGCAGGAGGTCCAGCACCTCGGAGTGCTCAGTGATGAGCACAGCTCCGTTGTCCCGGATCAGCCGGTGGCAGCCAGCACTGGCGGCGGAGGTGACAGGGCCCGGTACAGCTCCGATGTGCCGGGAGAGCCCTTCGGCCTGGCGTGCGGTGGACAGCGCGCCGGAGCGCCAGGACGCCTCGATCACCACCACCGCCTGGGACAGGGCCGCGATGAGGCGATTGCGCGCCAGGAACCTCCATCGGGTGGGGGCGGTCCCCGGTGGGGCCTCGGTGACCAGCAGGTGACGATCCCGGATCGCCTCAAGCAGCCGGGTGTTGCCCCGGGGGTAGAGGGAGTCCAGGCCCCCGGCGAGGACGGCGATGGTGGCACCCTGACCCGCGGCAAGCGCACCGCGATGGGCAGCGGCATCGATCCCGTACGCCCCGCCGGAGACGACGGTCCCCCCGGAGCGAGCGAAGGACGCGGCCAACAAGGACGCGGTGTCCTCCCCGTACGGGGTGGAAGCGCGGGAGCCGACCATGGCGACGCAGCGCCGCCCCACCAGGTCCGCCAGATCGCCGGGTCCATGGACCCAGAGGCAGTGTGGCGTGGTGGCATCGAGGTCGTCCACACCCGGCGGCCAGTGCGGATGCCCGGGGGTCAGGACCCGGATCCCTCGCGCTGCGGCGGCATCGAGCACCTCGTCGGCCCTGATGCTCCCGAGGCGCTCCCGCCATCGGGCAAGTGCGCGCCCCGCCAGCCGGTGGGGGTCCCTCCTGACCGCTTTCGGGTCCGCGAACTCGACCGGCACATCACCCTTCAGGTGGTCCACGAGGTCATCGGCGCTGCCGTCCCGGGCCAGGGCGAGGGCGTCCACGCGGCCCAGCGCCGCGCACAGGGCCAGGGCAACGGAGTCGGTGGGCTCGGCGATCAGCGACCAGGTGATGCATGCGCTGCGGTGCTGCGGAGCCTCCTCCCTCGCGCCGCCCGATGGCGGGGGCGGGGCCGGGACGGGATCGTCCCCGCCGTGCGCAGCGACGGTGGACAGGGAGCTCGACGCGGTCATCGGTGGTCTCCTTCGCGGAGGGTGAGGGCGGTGCCGATGTGCTCGGCAGTGGGACGCTCCGCACCCTCGAGATCGGCAAGGGTCCAGGCCAGGCGCAGAACGCGGTCGTGACCGCGCAGCGTGAGGCGGCCCTGGGAGAGAGCGTGGTCCAGCAGGCGCTGGTCAGCCGGCGCCGGTGAGAAGGCGGTGCGCAGCAGCGAACCGGGCAGCTGGGCGTTGATGCTGAAGGGGTGATCGGCGTAGCGCGCACGCTGGCGGTCGCGGGCCGTGCGTACACGCTGGGCGATCTGCGCACTGGACTCCGACGGCACGGCATCGACCCGGTTCACGTCCACCGGCCCGACGGCGATACGCATGTCGATCCGGTCCAGAACGGGGCCGGACAGCCGGGTGAGGTAGGTGCGGCGCTGCTGCGGGCTGCAGCTGCAGTCGGTCCCCTTCCCCCAGGCCTTCCCGCAGGGGCAGGGGTTGGCTGCCAGCACGAGCTGGAAGCGGGCCGGGTACCTGGTGACGCCACGGGCCCGGTGCAGGGTGATGTCGCCGGTCTCCAGGGGTTCCCGCAGCGCCTCGAGCACCCGGGAGGGGAACTCGGGTGCCTCGTCCAGGAACAGCACTCCCCCGTGGGCGCGTGAGATCGCGCCCGGTGCTGCCAGGCCCGCTCCCCCACCCACCACAGCGGCTGTGGTGGCGGTGTGGTGGGGGTTCTCGAAGGGAGGGCGGCGGCGAAGGCCCTGGCGCGCGTCGAACCTCCCGGCCACGGAATGGATGGCGGAGACCGCCAGAGCCTGCTCGTCGTCGAGATCCGGGAGGATCGTGGGGATGCGGGAGGCAATCATCGTCTTGCCCGCGCCCGGCGGTCCTGTCATCAGCAGATGGTGGCCACCGGCCGCCGCGACCTCCGCAGCCCGGCGGGCCTGCTGCTGGCCGATCACATCGCTGAAGTCCGCGTCGGCACCGGTCTCGGGCTCCGCCTCTGGAGCGATGCGCAGCGTGGGATGATGGGCCGGCACGGCCACATCCGCACCCCACCGGCGCAGCACGCTGCTCAGGTGCGCTGCCCCGGTGACCTCGATCCCGTCGACCAGCCTGGCCTCGGCGAGGTTCTCCTGCGGCACCACGGCACGGCGGATCCCGCAGTCGCGTGCTGCGACCAGGGCGGGGAGCACGCCGGGTATCGGCCGGATCTGCCCGTCGAGCCCGAGCTCACCGAGGTGGACGGTGCGGGAGGGACCCCCAGGATCGATGTCGCCCTGCGCGGCGATCACGGACACGGCGATCGCGAGGTCGAAGCCGGATCCGTGCTTGGGGACGAAAGCCGGGGAGAGGTTGGTGGTGATGCGGCGCTGGGCCAGGTGCATGCCACTGCGAGCCGCGGCGGCGCGCACCCGGTCCCGGGCCTGCAGGGTGGAGGAGTCCGGCAGCCCCACCACGGAGAAGGCGGGCAGGCCGGTGGAGACGTCGCTCTCCACCTCGACCAGTGTGCCGCGCAGCCCGTGCAGACCGATCGACAGGGTGCGTGCGTGCCCCATCAGCCCACTCCGCGCAGGTGCTCGACGGCGAAAGTGCCGTCGGCGTGGGCGAGGACGGCCAGCACATCGATGCGGATGTCCCGGTGCGGCGGCGAGGCATCCATCAGGTAGGCCCCCACGAGCCTGCGCAGTCGACGCAGCTTGGCGGGGGTGACCGCGGCCTGCGGAACCCCGGTGACCAGGGTGCGACGGGTCTTGACCTCGATGAAGGTGAGGGTGGTGCCGTCCAGGGCCACGATGTCGATCTCCCCGGTGCGCAGATGCACGTTGCGCTCCAGCACGGTGAAGCCGACGCGCTCGAGGTAGGTGGCGGCGAGCTGCTCCCCCGCTCGTCCCAGCTCCGCAGCGGTCATGCGAGCCGGGTCCTGACGGCCGACGGCACCATCGGGACGGGGCGCGGCACCTGGCGCGGGCTCGTGAGCGAGGCGGGGCGAGGGCCGGGACGGAGCGCGGCTCGAGGCCCGGCCTGTGCTGCGGGATCGGGTGGCGGTGTGATCGCTCATGCCGAACAGCGTGGCCGCCCGCGCACCCCCGCCGCACCATCGGGGTCAGGAATGTGCACGAGTGGCGGTTGGGGAGGAACCTCACCCGGTGCAGCGGGCCTCGCGACCACATCCGGCCAGATCAGCCTGGGACCTCAGCCCATGACCTCACCTGGCGAGCTCGGTCACCGAGCTCAGGGCAGGGAGATGTCCTGCTTGGTGAGCTCCTCGATGTTGACGTCCTTGAACGTCACCACCCGCACGGACCGCACGAAGCGGTTGGAGCGGTAGATGTCCCATACCCAGACGTCGGCCAGGCGCAGCTCGTAGAACACCTCTCCCCCGGCCGAGCGCACCTGCAGATCCACCTGGTTGGCCAGGTAGAAGCGGCGCTCGGTCTCCACCACGTAGGTGAACAGGCTCACCACGTCGCGGTACTCGCGGAAGAGCTGAAGCTCGAGGTCGGACTCGTAGTTCTCGAGGTCCTGCACGTTCACCGGCGCTCCTTCCCGGGCTGCGGGCTCGACTGGTCGTCCCACAGTACGCCAGGCAGCACGGGTGCCCGACCGCCCAGGTTCCAGCTGCGGCGGTGGTGGGCCGTGAGGCCGTGATCCTGGATGGCCCGGCGGTGCACGGCGGAGCCGTACCCCTTGTTCGCGGCCCACCCGTAGGCCGGCGCCAGCGCATCCAGCTCGGTCATGCGCTGGTCGCGGGCCACCTTCGCGAGGATGCTCGCGGCAGCCGTGCTGGCGCAGTCCCTGTCGGCCTTCACCCGCAGCTCGACCCTCGGGCAGGGGACCGCCCTTCGGGAGAGATCCGGGGTGAGGACATCCACGGAGCCGTCCAGGATGATCGCATCGGCCGTCACCTCGAGCGCGTCGATCGCCCGCAGGGCGGCCAGGGTGAGGGCTCGCATGATGCCCAGCTCGTCGATCTCCGCCGGTTCGGACCAGCCCACCGCGGTGCTGCGAGCGGCAGTGCGGATCGGCTCGACCAGCAGTTCACGACGGCGGGCCGTCAGCGCCTTCGAGTCCCGCACGCCCTCGGGGAGAGCCGCGGCTCGACCGCCGGTCACCTCGATCGCGCAGGCGCCGACGGCGACCGGCCCGGCCAGCGCCCCGCGCCCCACCTCGTCGATGCCGACGACGATCCGCGGCCCGGGCCCGCACCGGGTGGCCAGAGCGAGCTCCAGATCGAGCGTGGGGATCGCCGGGGGGAGGGTCTGGATGGTCACGGCTGGTCGGGGACATCGGCGAAGGCCTCGTCCCCGCCGCCCAGCCCGGACCAGCGGCCGGCGGGCCAGAAGATGACCTCGGCGCGTCCGGTGATATCGGACTCCGCGACGAAGCCGTCGCCGTCGTGGACGTGGTGGTAGGCGGAATCGGCCGAGGCGTGACGGTTGTCGCCCATCACCCACACGTGTCCCGAGGGCACGGTGACGTCGAACGCCGCCTGGCAGGCGGAGGTCTCGGGGTTGATGTAGGGCTCCTGCACCTCGGTGCCGTTGACCTGCAGGGCCGCGCCCTCGCTCTCGCACACGACCCGATCCCCCGGCAAGCCGATCAGCCGCTTGACCAGGTGGTCCTGCGAGGGATCCGGGGCCAGGCCCACCAGGCTCAGCGCCATCATCAGCCGCACCCGCGGGGTGGGGTTCTCGGTGGCGTCCCCGGGGATCCAGTCCCCCGGGTCCTCAAACACGATCACATCGCCCCGCTCGAGGTCGAACACCCCCGGGGACAGCTTGGAGACGATGATCTTGTCGTCCTGCAGCAGGGTGGGGTTCATCGACGCGGAGGGGATGAAGAACGGCTGGATCAGGAAGGTCTTGACCAGCACGGCGATGATCAGGGCGACCACCATGGTCAGCACGGTGTCCAGCCACAGCGGCAGGCGCTGCCTGCTCTCCGCGCGGCGGCGCCCGCTGCGCTCGTGCGTCTCCGACCCGGCTTCCTCCGTCGGGTGCTCGCCGCCGGGGTGGCTCTCGACGCGCGCCGTGCCCTCGTTCTTGGGGGCGGCGCTGCTGGGCGGGACGGTCTGGTTCATCGCGGTGATCCTATCGACTCGTCCTGGTCACCGGACGGCTCCGGCTCGCGTGAGAGGCCACACGATCCGGTCGACGGTCCCCACCACCCGCTCGACGGGGACCATGCCGCCACCGGGCGCACCGAGCATGGAGCGCGAGTCGGTGGAGTCGGCGCGGTTGTCGCCGAGGACGAACATGCGGCCGTCCGGCACCTCCAGGTCGAACTCGATCGCACTGGGCTCCGTACCGGGCGCGAGGTACGGCTCATCGAGCTCCTGCCCGTCGATCATGAGCGCTCCGGAATCGCTGCAGCAGGTCACCCGTTCTCCGCCGACGGCGATCACGCGCTTGACCCAGTAGCGTCCGCCGCTCTCGGCCGACGGGGCGAAGTAGCCGGTGCCGTCGAAGACCACCACGTCACCGCGCTGGGCCTGGCCGCGGCTCGCACGGTCCGCGAGGATCACGTCGCCGGCGCGCAGGGTGGGCTCCATGGACGCGGAGGGGACGCGGTAGGGCTGAGTGACGAAGTGCCGCACCCCGGCCGCCGCCAGCAGCAGTGCCAGCACGCAGACGGCGGCGACCACCACGAGGGGTGATCGCCGCCGTCCGGGGGCCACGGAAGGGCTCACATCGAGAGGATCAGGAGTGCTCGCGCTTCTCGCGGATGCGGGCCTTCTTGCCGGTGAGGCCCCGCAGGTAGTACAGCTTGGCGCGGCGCACGTCGCCGCGGGTGACGACCTCGATCTTGTCGATGGTCGGGGCGTGGACGGGGAACACGCGCTCCACGCCGACGCCGAAGGAGACCTTGCGGACGCGGAAGGTCTCACCCACGCCGTGGCCCTGGCGGGCGATCACGTAGCCCTGGAACACCTGGATACGGGAGCGGTTGCCCTCGATGACCTTCACGTGGACCTTCACGTTGTCACCGGCGCGGAACGCGGGGATGTCCTCGCGCAGGGATGCCTTGTCGAGCTCGTCGAGCTTCTGCATGTCTCTCTCCTGCCCTCCGCCTCAGGTCGGACGGCGTCGTTCGCTGGGTCCCGGGGGCCCGGGTCCGTCATGAACCGTCGATCCGGCGAGGGGGCGACCCCTCGTGCCGGTGTGCTGGGCCTCTGGCGGCGACTCCCATCGCCACGGACCTGCCCGACCGCGTCGTGCGCTCCTCCCCTGAGGCAGAGGGGCGCGCGGCATGCACAGCCGACCATTCTGCCAGCGCAATACTGCCCGCGGCAAGCCTCCGCCATGACGGATCAGCAGGTCACGCCCAGCCAGGGGTGTCGGATCCGTCACCCCGGGGGCAGCAGATCGGGTCGACGCTGCGCGGTGCGCTGCTGTGACAGCTCGCGCCGCCAGGCCGCGATGCGCCCGTGGTCGCCGGACAGCAGGACCTCCGGGGCCTCCCGGACGGTTCCCGACGGGTCGGTCCAGCGGGCCGGCCGTGTGTACAGCGGGTACTCCAGCAGGCCATCGGAATGGGACTCCTCGACCAGGGACTCGGCGTTGCCGACCACGCCCGGCACCAGGCGCACCACGGCCTCGGTGATGGCGAGCACCGCGACCTCTCCCCCGTTGAGCACGTAGTCGCCCAGCGAGGCGAGGGCCACCTCGTAGCCCTCATCGGCGAGGTGCTCGTACACCCGCTCGTCGATCCCCTCGTAGCGCCCGCAGGCGAACACGATCCACTCACGCCTCGACCATTCGCGGGCCGTGGCCTGAGCGAAGGGTGTGCCGGCGGGGTTGGGGAACACGACCAGCGGTCGAGCATCGGGCCCGAGCTCGGCTCGTCCCTGCTCGCGGACGGCGGCGAAGGCCTCCGCCCACGGCTCCGGCTTCATCACCATCCCGGCACCGCCACCCAGGGGAGTGTCGTCCACGGTGCGGTGACGGTCGTGGGTCCAGTCGCGCAGATGGTGCAGGTGCAGGTCCAGCAGGCCCTCGCGCCGGGCCTTCCCGATCAGTGACAGCTCCAGCGGCGCGAGGTACTCCGGGAAGATGGTCAGGACGTCGATGCGCACCCGGGCTCAGCGCTCCTGCTCGATGCTCGCGTCGTCCTCCGGCAGCTCCTCGAACAGCCCGCCGGGCGGGTCTGCCAGGATCACCCCGGCCTCGAGGTCCACCTCGGGGACGAGCTGTGCCACCAGGGGCAGCTGGACGCGGCGGCCGTCCGGCGTGTGCACCAGCAGCAGGTCCTGCGCGGGGTAGTGCTGCAGCCCGGCCACCACGCCCAGGTCGTGGCCGTCCACGTGCCTGACCGGGAGGCCCTCGAGCTGGGAGGCGTACCAGGCGTCCGGATCCTCCTCGGTCTCCTGCTCGGGGTCGAGCTCGAGGGCCAGTTCGATGCCGCGCAGCGCCTCCGCTGCGGTGCGGTCCGGCACCTCCTCGAAGCGGGCGTACCAGCGGTCCTGCTGGGTGCGCGTGGAGAGCAGGGTGAGGCGCCGAGGTACGGCGGCACCGGGGGCGGTGCCGCGGGCGCGGGTGTCACGCCCTCCGCTCGCGGGCGCGTCGATGTCGAACACCGTTCCGGCGACCAGGCGCTCGGCCGGCTGGTCGGTGCGCAGGTTCAGCGCCACCTCGCCGCGCAGCCCGTGTGCCTTGCCGATGGTCGCCACGATCACCTCGAAGCCGGTCATACCAGTCCTCCGTCGTCGTCCTCGTCGTTCGTCTCGTCCCCGAGCTCGCCGCTCTCGGGGGCACGGTACCCGGCGTCATCGCAGGCGCTGCCGAGCTCGGTCAGCGGCTCCCGCAGCCCCTCGGACCACAGGTCGCCCTCGAGCGCCTGCTGGAAGGGGGCGCGGACCTGTTCGAGCCCGGCACGGACGGCGTCGTCGTCGACCCGGTCGATCTCCCGTTCCAGCAGGTCGGCGGTGGCCTGGACGTCCTCGAGCCTGTCCGCCGGCACCTGCTGGGCGCTCAGCCCCACGAGCTTGAACATGTTCGAGGTCAGCACATTGGCGTTGCCGAAGTGGGTGAAGGTGCCGGGGGTGTCGTACACGTCGGCGCACACCAGGGCTGCGGGCTTGTCGGCCGCCTGCTCGGGGTCAGCGGCCCAGGAGGCCGCGGCGGAGACGTCCGCGCACTCGGCGGCCAGTCCCTGCCACAGATCGCCGAACGCGTCCCGATCAGCCTCGGAGCCCTTCTCGGGCTGCGTGCGGAACCACTGGGCGAGATCCGTGGCGGCGGTGCGCGCCTGTTCGGGGGCATCACCGAAGACGGCCTCGATGTCGTCCCCGGTCATGGCGTAGAAGAAGGGGTCCGAGGGGCCGGCCTCGGGTGCCGTGGCCGCCCGGTCCAGCACCACGCGGGACAGGGGGGCGGCGTAGTCGGGGTCGCCCCAGAACTCCCCGCAGGCCGAGGCCAGTGCGGGGTCCGGGCTCCCGGCGGTGTCCGTCGCCGTCTCTCCTTGCGCACCATCGGTGGCCTCGGGGTCCGTGGGTGCCGCGGGTCCGGAGGCGCAGGCGGCCAGGAGCAGGGCCGCACCAGCCGTGACGAGGGTGCGGGTACGCCGAGAGCGGCACTGCTGGACAGTGCCGCTCTCGGAGTGTTCGTTCGTGCCGGGCACCTCAGCGCCGGTCGACGTCGACGATGTCGACGCGCACGTCGTCGTCCGACAGGGCCGCGGTGACCGTGCGCAGGGCTCGGGCGGTGCGACCGGAGCGACCGATGACGCGGCCGAGGTCCGCGGGGCTGACCCGCACCTCGAGCAGCGGGCCACGGCGCGTGGACTTCTCGGTGACGCGCACGGCGTCCGGGTCATCCACGATGCCGCGCACGAGGTGGTCGAGAGCTTCGGCGCGAGCGCTCATCTCAGGCCTCGTCGGTGGTCTGCGCCTCGGCGTCCTCGGTGGACTCGCCCTTGGCGTCGCCCTCCTCCGAACCCGGCTCGACCTCAGATGCGGCCTCCTCGGCCTCGTTCTTCTTCTCGTCGGACACGTCGCCCTCCTCGGACTCGTTGTTCTCGGCGTCCTTCGACTTCTTGGCGCCCTCACGGGACTCCGCAGCGGCCTTGTCGGCCTCGGCGATGAGCTCCTCGGCGGACTTCTTCTCCTCAGCAGTCCTCAGGGAGCCGGCGGAGTCGCCCTCGCCCTTGAACTTCTGCCAGTCGCCGGTGACCTTCAGCAGCGCCGAGACCTGTTCGGTGGGCTGAGCGCCCACGCCGAGCCAGTACTGCGCACGATCGGAGTCGATCTCGATCACCGAGGGATCCTCGGTGGGGTGGTACTTGCCGATCTCCTCGATCACGGCGCCATCGCGCTTCTTGCGCGAATCGGCCACGACGACGCGGTAGAACGGTGCACGGATCTTGCCCATGCGCTTCAGGCGGATCTTGACAGCCACGTGGGTGGACTCTCCTTCAGGATGTTCGGGTGAGTCCCGCCGCAGCCTGTGGGGTGATGCGGGCGCAGACGGTCCTCGGGGTGTCATGCCTGGCGGGTAGAGGGCCGGCCAGGGCACATACAGGAAACGAGTATGCCAGCACGCGGCCCCCGGATTCCAGCGGGGACCGTGTGCCGAGCGGCACACGGCAGCGGTCCGCTCCCGGGGCGCGGCCCTGGAACCGTTCCCGGGGCGCTGCCCTGGAAGAGGAACGGTTCAGCGGCTTCCCTGCAGACGGTTGTACACCTCGAGCAGGAACATGTCGACGTCCTCGGCGCGGTAGGAGTCGCGGGCCTTGCGGGAACGGTCGAGAGAGCCGCGCACGAGAACGGCGCGCGCCTCTCGCCGACCGGAGGTACGGTCCGATGCTCCTTCGAGTGCCGCGATCATCTCGTCCAGCAGCGAGTCGACCTCGCCGACGGGATAGTTGACGGTGAAGCGGGAGGCTGTCGGGAACCGCGCGCCTCGCAGCTGAGCGATCAGGGGGTCCTCGACCCGGTCCTCGTCCTCGGGGAAGCTCGCCTCCCAGCCCTGCGTCGAGGTCTTCGAGGCGCCCGGGGCGTGCGCGGTGCCGTTCACCTGGCCGTCCTCGCTCCCGGCGGTGAGTGTCCGGTCCTCGCTCGCGGGCGCAGCGGGGTGGGGATGATGGTCGGTGAGTGCGGGCAGGAGCACCTCCTCCAGGAACGCGTCCACGTCCTGCATGTCGTAGGTGTGCGGGAAGGTCTCGGTGGCGAACGCCGCCTCGCGCACCCGTACGGCGGCGTCCTCCCGTGACCGGCGGGGATCCGCGGTGCCCTGGAGGAGAGTCACGATCTCGTCGAGGAAGTCGTCGACGTCGGCCGTGCGGTAGCCGGGGCGGAAGCGCGCGGTGGCGAACCGTGCCTCCTGGATCAGGCTCACCAGTGGTTCGGCAGCGTTCATCCCTTCACCACCCGTCCTCCCAGCACCACGACGCCGGGATCGCGCAGGGCCCGGTGATCGGCTCGCGGATCGTCATGGACGACGAGCAGGTCAGCGGGTGCCCCGTCCTCCAGTGCCGGCACACCCAGGAACGTGCGGGGCCCCCAGGCGGCGGCCTGCAGGATCTGCGTACCCGTCATGCCCGCCCTGGCCAGTTCGTCGAGCTCGTCGTGGATGATGCCATGGCCCAGCACTCCCCCGGCGTCGGTGCCCACCAGCAGCGGCACGCCTGCCTCGAGGGCGTCGCGGGTGCGGTCGTAGCGACCCTCGCGCAGGCGGCGCATGTGTGCGGCGTAGGTGGGGAACTTCTTCTCCCCCTGGGCGGCGTACTGCTCGAACTCGCCCACGTTCACCAGTGTGGTCACCACCGGGGTGCGGGACTCGGCGGCCCGGGCGATGGTGTCGTCGGTCAGGCCGGTGGCGTGCTCGAGGCAGTCGAAGCCGGCGTCGAGCGCCATCGGCAGGGTGTCCTCGGCGAAGGTGTGGGTGGTGATCCTGGCGCCGGCGGCGTGAGCGGCGTCGGCGGCAGCGCGGAAGGTCTCCGCGTCCCAGCAGGGAGTGAGGTCGCCGACGCCGCGGTCGATCCAGTCGCCCACCAGCTTCACCCACCCGTCACCGCGGCCGGCCTCATGGGTGATCGCGGCGGGCAGGTCCTCGGGCTCGACCTCCTCGGCGTATCCGATGAGGTAGCGCCGGGTACGAGCCACGTGCCGACCGCATCGGATCAGGCGAGGCAGGTCCGCCTGCTGCTGCAGCGGAGAGTTGTCGATGATGGAGCCGGCGTCACGGATCAGCAGCACCCCGGTGTCACGGTCGGTGAGCGCCTGCTCCCGTGCCTGCTCCAGGGTGGTGCCCTTGCCGTCGTCGCCGATGCCGAGATGGCAGTGCAGATCCGCGAGGCCGGGGACGGTGAAGCCCGCGAGTGTGCGCACCTCGGTGCCGGTGGGGAGCTCGGGCCGCTGGTGATGGATGCGGCCTTGGTGCACCCAGGCCTCGGTGATCTCCTGCTCCGGTCCCAACAGGATCGGTCCGGTCAGGTGGAGAACGGGCGTGTCGCTGTCGGCGCTGAGCATGCATTGACCCTAGCGGGCCGTCGACCTCGCGCGCCCGCCGGGGTGCACCGCCCCGTCCTTCAGCGCATGAGCGCACCGACGTCCCGCGCACCAGGGGCATGGCCCGATGATGGGGGCATGACCTCTGACGTGCAGGGCGGGCCCGGATGGGTGATCCGCGGCGAGGATCTGCGCCCCTCGATCACCGATCCGGCGATGTTCCGGCGGTCCCATGCCGAGGACGAACTGGTGGACGTGCTGGAGCTGCTGTGGTCCGGGCGGCCGGCCGAGGCGCTGCAGCATCTCTCGTCCTTCCCCGAGACCGTGCGGGTCCGGGCGCTCACCGCTGACTGCCATCGCGACCTGGGCCGCCACGATCGTGCCCTGGACTCGTATGACGCGCTGGTGGCGGAGACGATGGGGACCCCTCGTGAGGCCATGATGAGACAGCATCGTGGCAAGACGCTCCTGGCCGCCGGCCACCCCGAACGTGCCGTGGAGGACTTCCGCCGCGCAGCGCAATTGCGCGCAGGCGGGGACCCGGCACCGCTCGCCTCGACACAGCAGGCACTGGAGGTGGCTGAGGCTGCGGTCATGCGGCGTCAGCAGGGCTGATCGGTGCCTCGGCACGACTGATCGGCGCCCCGGCACGACTGATCGGTGCCCCGGCACGACTGATCGCCGCATCGAGCCTCTGCAGGAAATGCTCCGGAGCCACCAGGTCCGCCACACTGATGCGCAGCACGCTCCATCCTTGCTGGTGGAGCACCTGGTTCTTGTGGAGGTCCTTCTGCCACTGGGCGCGGTCCAGCCGGTGAGCTTCGCTGTCGTACTCGATGGCGATCCTCCACTGCGGATAGGCGAGATCGATGTAGCCGTGCCAGTCGGTGTCGGGGTCGTCGACCCGCAGGTTCGCCACGGGGAGCGGATACCCCCGCCGCGTGAGGAACAGGCGCGCCCTCGTCTCCATCGGTGACCAGACGTTCTCCACCGCCGACTGCGCCGCCTGCCTGACCGCCTCACCGCCGCGCCCTCGAAGCCGCTGGGAGAACGCCCTGATCTCGGGCAGCGGGATCGTCAGCTCTGCCTTCGAGCCTGCCAGGGCATCGATGCAGACGACGAGATCGTCACTGCTCAGGAGCCTCGCGCAGTCCTGCAGAGCGATCAGCGGATGGTAGAGCTCGACGCCCTTCCAGCGGAATCGCGGAGCTGACCTGGGGCCGTGGACGATGATCCGTCTGGTCCGGCTTCGGCCCTGGTCGCTCGCAGCCCTGCTGTGGAGCGGCTCCCCGTGCTGCCAGCGATGTCGACGCGGCAGGGGAAGGCCCAGCAGTTCCAGGGCCGTGGTGTGGCTGATGACCGTCCCGGGGCGAACCCGGTTCTGCAGCGCACGCGCCGCCGAGATGAGCTCCACCGGCGAATCCGCCCGGGCGCACATACCCGGAAGCGGCATGACGATGGCCGAGGACGCCAGCACGCGCGGGTGCATCCCTGCCTGGAGCAGCCCGGTGCGGGTGTAGAGCTTGCCTGGCCTGAGCTGTTCTGCGCTGTTCAGTCGTTCTGCCACGTACCGACGCTATGGATCTCCGCGGTCCAGGACGGGGAATGATGCGCCGATTGTGCACGGGCGAGAGATGGGGAGGAACTCGGCTGTCCGCGCCGGTGGAGCAGAATCAGTCGCCCGAGCATGGCGGAGCGGGAGGCCTCAGCGGCGAGTCGAACCGGGTGTTTCCACGGGCCGCACGAGCGCAGGGACGCCGGTCGGACGGGCGTTCCGGGCGGCCAGCTTCCACGAACTGGAACGTACCCACCCGTAACCACGAGCCACCACCCCACCACCGCACTACCGGGCGGCCAGCTTCCACGAACTGGAACGTACCCACCCGTAACCGGGGTGCAGCGCAACGGCCAGCCCCGCCTCAGCACCCGCGCCGACGCCAGCCCCGCCTCAGCACCCGTGCCGACGCCGGCCCCGCCTCAACACCCGTGCCGATGCCAGCCCCGCCTCAGCACCCCGGCCAGGGCCGACGCCGGCCGCGCGTCAGCGTCCCTGGCCGAAGAGCTTCTGCATCTCCGGCGGGAGCTGGCTGGGGTCGAAGTCGGAGAGGTCCGGCATTGCGCCCTGACCCGCACCGCCATTGCCACCGGAACCGAGTGCTCCGGCACCGAAGGCGGAGCCCCCTGAACCGGCGCCCTCGGCTGCGCGCTTGGCGGCCTCGGCCTGTTCGCGCGCCGCCTTGGCGGGGTTCTTGGACTTGGCCTTCTTCACGCGGGGCTGCTGCTGCGCCTTGCCGCGGGACTTCTTGCCCATGCCCATGCCGGGGCCGCCCGGCATCCCCGGCATGCCACCGCCGGCCATGCCGCGACCCATCTGCCTCATCATGGTCTGCGCCTGCTTGAACCGCTCCAGCAGCTGGTTGACCTGCTGGACGGTGGTGCCCGAGCCCTTGGCGATGCGACTGCGGCGCGAACCGTTGAGGATCTTCGGATCGTTGCGCTCGGCCGGGGTCATGGAGCGGATGATCGCCTCGATGCGCCCCAGCTCGCTCTCGTCGAAGTTCTCCAGCTGCTCGCGGTACTGACCCATGTTCGGCAGCATGCCCAGCATCTTCTTGATGGAGCCCATGTTCTTGAGCTGCTGCATCTGGACCAGGAAGTCGTCGAGGGTGAAGTCCTCCCCGGAGGCCAGCTTCTGGGCGGCCTTCTCGGCCTCCTTCTGGTCGAAGGCCTTCTCCGCCTGCTCGATCAGGGTGAGCACGTCACCCATGTCGAGGATGCGGTTGGCCATGCGGTCGGGATGGAAGCGCTCGAAGTCGTCGAGGCTCTCACCGGTGGAGGCGAACAGGATGGGCCGCTCCGTGACGCCGGTGATGGACAGGGCGGCACCGCCGCGGGCATCGCCGTCGAGCTTGGAGAGCACCACACCGGTGAAGCCCACCCCGTCACGGAACGCCTCGGCGACCCGGGCGGCATCCTGGCCGATCATCGCGTCGACCACGAACAGGGTCTCGTGGGGGTTGACGGCGTCGCGGATCTCACGGGCCTGCTGCATCATCTCCTCGTCGATGCCGAGACGACCGGCGGTGTCGACGATGACGACGTCGTGCTGCTGGAACTGCGCGGTGGAGACACCGTTCATGGCGACCAGCACGGGGTTGCCCACGCCGTTGCCGGGCTCCGGCGCGAACACCGGCACGCCGGCCCGCTCGCCGACGATCTGCAGCTGGTTGACGGCATTGGGACGCTGGAGGTCGGCTGCGACCAGCAGCGGGGTGTGGCCCTGCCCCTTCATCCACGTCGCGAGCTTGCCCGCCAGGGTGGTCTTGCCGGCGCCCTGCAGGCCGGCCAGCATGATCACCGTGGGCGGATGCTTGGCCCAGGAGAGTTCACCGGTGGCACCGCCCAGCACCTCGACCAGCTCGGAGTGGACGATCTTGACGACCTGCTGGGCGGGGTTGAGGGCCTTGGAGACCTCCTCGCCCAGGGCGCGCTCGCGCACGCGACCGGTGAACTCGCGCACCACGGACACCGCGACGTCGGCGTCCAGCAGTGCGCGGCGGATCTCGCGGATCGTCTTGTCGACGTCGGCCTCGGTGAGACGGCCATGGCCGCGCAGTCCCTTGAGCGAGGCTGTGATGCGGTCGGACAGGTTGTTGAACACGGGGCGATGGTCCTTCAGATCGGTCCGGGGCGGTGACGGCAGTCCTCGGCGCAGGCCACACTACCGGGCACCGTGGGCTCCGGGCAGGGGCAGGAGGGTTCAGCCGCGCGCGTCGTGGGCGATCTCTCCGCCGACGAGCACCAGCTGCCGCGCGGGAGCGCGCACCAAGGCGTCCATCGGGTTCTCAGCGTCCAGCAGCACGATCTCGGCGCGGGGGTCGACGGCGAGGAGGCGCGGGAGTCGACGGCGAGGAGGTCTGGGCGAGCACGTGCAGCAGCTCCTCGTCGTACCGGGCACCGGTGATGCGTGCGTGCTGGCGGGCGATCTTGACCATGTCCCCGGTGCCGTAGGAGCTCCACAGGTCGCGGATGTTGTCCCGGGCGGCCCCCCGAAGGACTGCCAGGGGTGGCCCAACCAGGACTTGTCCACGTGGGCGTGGGTGTTCAGGACTTGTCCACGTGGGCGTGGGTGTTCAGGAGTCCCGGGACGGCCAGCATGCCGGCGCCGTGGAGGCGGTGGGGCTCGGCGTCGGCGCAGCTCGCACGCGCGCCTCGCGCACGCGACCGGCGGCCTGCACGCGCACCTCGCGCACGCGACCGGCGGCCTGCACGCGCGCCTCGCACGCTCAGGCGGCGGCCTCCGCGACAGCCTCGGCCACCCGGGCGGCCGTCTCCTCGTCCAGCGGGCGCCCTCGCAGATCGGTCAGGTAGAGCACGTCCACGGCGCGGCGACCCAGGGTCATCACGTGCGCCCCGCTCACCAGCAGGCGGTGACCGGTGATCGTCTCGGCGATGTCCGCGAGCAGGCTGGGGCGGTTGCGTGCGTTGATCTGCAGCGGCGTGGGCCTGCCGGGCGCGGAGGGCAGCAGCGCCACCACGGGCGTGTCCTCACTGCGCCGCATCGGTGCCTGCGGCCCGGTCTCGAGGACCCGGGCAGCAGGGTCCTCGCGACGCGCCAGCTCGCGCTCCATCGCGGTGCGCACGGTCGTGGGGTGGGGCAGGTCCCCGGCTCGGCCCGTCACCCACCAGGTGGTCACGGCCACCCCGTCGACGGTGGCGACCACCGCCGAGCGCACCTGGAACCGCAGCCGCACCAGCACCCGTGCCAGAGCCGCGAACACCCCGGGACCGTCGGGGGCTCCCATGCAGATCTCGGTGATGGGGGCGTCCTCCCCCGGCGCCGGGTAGAGGACCGCACAGCCACTGGTGGATCGCACCGCATCCAGCACCGTGACCTGGGCGGAGCGCTGCGGGGCCAGCATCTCGCGGGGCGGGCGGACGACGCCGGTGAGGGTGTCGCGGGCCTGCGCCGCGAGGTGCTCGACGAGCTCTGCCCGCCAGGTGGTCCAGGCGGCGGGGCCGGCGGCGCGGGCATCGGCCTCGGTGAGGGCACGCAGCAGATCCAGCCGGGAGGGATCGTGATCCACGGCATTCAGCAGTGCGTCGACGGTGGCGGGGTCCGCATGGTCGCGACCGGTGGCCAGCTCCGCCAGGGTGAGGTGCTCGCGCACCAGGGCGGCGATCACCTCTGCGTCGGCTGCATCGAATCCGAGCTCCGTCGCGGCCCTGTGGGCCAGCGGCGCGCCCACGAGGCTGTGGTCCTCGGCCTCGGGGGTCTTGCCGAGGTCGTGCAGCAGGGCGGTGACCAGCAGCAGGTCGGGGCGATCCACCGTGCCCAGCAGCTTCTGCGCCTCCAGCACGGTCTCGACCTGGTGGCGGTCCACGGTGTAGCGGTGCACGGGCGAGCGCTGAGGGCGGTTGCGGATGCTCTGCCAGCCAGGCACGAGCCGAGCCACCGCGCCGTGCACGTCCAGCGCCTCGTACACCTCGGCCAGGTGCTCCCCGGACAGGGCGTCCACCAGCATGTCACGTTGGGCCGGGCGCAGTCGGGGGCAGCGCCCGGAGGCGAGGCGTGCGAGGGTCGCCCCGGTCAGCGGCAGGCCGGTGGTGGTCGCGTGCCGGACGGCGGCCAGGTCCCGCAGGGGGCTGGGGTCCTCCAGGTCCACGGAGATCTCCCCGGCCTGGACGATGACGCCGTGGTCGAGTCGCTGCAGGGCCGGTCGGCGCATGGCCCCCGCACCGTAGGTGGCGCGGCCGCCCCGGGCGGCGGCGGAGCGGGCTGCGGCGAGGCTGCGGTGCAGCTGCCAGCCGACGGCACGGGAGGCCTCCGCCAGCGCGGCGAGCAGGTCGTCGGCCTGTCCGTACCCGCACAGGCCCGCCACCGCGTCCTGGTCGGCGCGGCTCAGGCGCGTGCTGGCGCGGCCGGTGACCAGCTGCAGGGCATCGCGCACCTCCAGCAGCACATCGGCCGCGCGGTCCACCACCACATGGTCGTGGTCGGCCAGCCAGGACTCGGCGATCGCGCGGATGAGGGTCACGTCCCGCAGGCCCCCGCGGTCGGACTTGAGGTTGGGCTCGGTGGAGTGGGCCAGGACGCCGTAGCGCCCGGTGCGATCCTCGACCAGCTCCCCGAGCTCCTCGATGCGGGTGCGGGCTCCGGTGCGCCAGGCGCGCCGCACCCGGGTGGCAACGTCGGCGACGAGCCGCTCCTCCCCGGCGACGGGGCGCAGGTCCAGCAGGGACACGGCGGTGCGCAGATCCTCCGCTGCGACCTGCTCGCACTGCGCGGGCGTGCGCACCGAATGGTCCAGGGAGGTGCCGGAGTCCCATACCGGGTACCAGAGGGCGGAGGCCAGGCCTGAGGCGGATTCGGATCCCGCGAGCTCAGGGTCCAGCAGCAGCACCAGGTCGAGGTCGCTGGCCGGTCCCGGGTCGCGCCGCCCCACGGAGCCGACGGCGGCCAGCGCTGCCCCGCGCGGGGGCGCGCCCGCTGCCCGCCACTGGGTGCGCAGCCACTGGTCGATCAGGGCCGTGTGCTCGGCCCTGCGCAGGGGGCCGTGAGCGGGGTCGCCGACGCCGGCGTCGAGGGCGTGGTCCAGACGGAGGGTGGGCAGCCCCTCGGCGGTCGTGGCCGAGGCACTGCCCGCCCGGGGCCCGTCAGAGGGCATCGGCGTCCCGCTCGGAGGTGCGCACCCGGACCACGGAGTCCACCGGGGTGGTCCACACCTTGCCGTCGCCGATGCGGCCCGTATGGGCGGCCGCGACGATCAGGTCCACCACGTCGGCCTCGGCGGCGTCGTCCACCAGGATCTCGAGCTTGACCTTGGGGATGGTGTCGATGCAGTACTCGGCTCCGCGGTACACCTCGGTGTGGCCGCCCTGGCGGCCGTAGCCGGCCACCTCGGTGAGGGTGATGCCGGTGACGCCGTACTCGCGCAGCGACTCGATCACGTCCTGGCGGGCATGGGGCTGGAT
>NZ_JAMBDS010000050.1:0-22768 GCF_025143785.1 Brachybacterium sp. p3-SID1565 | reverse complement strand
GTGGAGTGCGTAGGACTCACAGACCGAAGTTCGCCTGCTTGTCCTGGGTCTCGCTGGTGTCGAGCTCGCGCAGCTGGTTCTCCAGGTAGTTGCGCAGACGGTTGCGGTAGTCGCGCTCGAAGGTGCGCAGACCCTCGATGGACTTCTCCAGCTCCGCCTTCTTGGACTCCATGGCGTCCAGCGTGGTGCGGGACTTCTCCTCCGCCTCGGTGACGATGCGGCGGTGCTCTTCGTTGGCCTCGTTGATGAGGCGGTCGCGCTCGTCCTCACCGTTCTTGACGTACTCGTCGTGCAGGCGATTCGCCAGGGCGATGATCCCGGCGGCGTCCCGCGGAGCGGCGTCGCGATCGGGCTCGGGCTGCTCCTGCGGGGCATCGACCACGGTCTGGGGGCCGGTGGCCTCGGTATCGGCCCGGGCGTCGACGTCCGCCTCGGCGGACTGCTTGGGCACGGCGGCAGCAGGCGTCTCGTGCATCTGCTCGCCCTCGGGGGCCTCACGCACGACGGTCTCGTCGTGGTCGTCGCCACCGGCGGCCGGAGCGGCCGACTCGAGCTCGGCGATGCGGTTGTGCGCCTCCTCGAGCTCCTTGGTCAGGCGGTTGTTCTCGTCGATGAGCTCCTGCAGGCGGGGCAGGATGTCGTGGTCGAGGTAGCTGTCGACCTCATCCATGTCGTAGCCCTCGGAGAACCGCACCGGGGTGAACCGCTTCTGCAGCAGGTCATCGGGCATCAGAGCCATGGGTCACCTTCTCGTCAGTCTCGGGTGTGTCAGCGCACCAGGCGCAGCAAGGACCAGCGTAGCCGATCGGGCGACGGGGCCGCGCCCGGGCTCCTCGCGCACGGGGCGACGGCCTTGACCGGCGCATGCTCACGCCCCCGACCCCGCACCAGCCAGCGCGCACGCGAGCCAGCGCGCACGCGCAGCAGCTCACGGCGGCTGCCCCGTGTCACATGGCCAGGCCGGCCAGCACCCGCAGCAGGATCCAGCCCACGACCAGCAGCAGCATCATGCTCAGGTCCAGAGCGACCGCACCGATGCGCAGCGGGGGGATCAGTCGGCGCAGTGCCTTCACCGGGGGGTCGGTCAGCGTGTAGACCACCTCGAACAGCACCAGCACCAGGCCCGAGGGCCGGAAGTCCCGCGAATAGGCGCGGATCCACTCCATCACCAGCCGCGCGATCAGCAGCAGCATGTACAGCAGTACGGCGAGGTACAGCGCTCCTGCGATCAGCTGCACCGGATCTCAGCTCTGGTTGTAGAAGCTGTCCTCGTCGGCCGAGGAGTCCCCGTCGACCTGGACGAACTCCGGAGAGAGCAGGAACACCTTGGAGGTGACGCGCTCGATCGTGCCGCGCAGGCCGAACACCAGGCCGGCGCAGAAGTCGACCATGCGCTTGGCGTCGCCGTCCTGCATGTCGGAGAGGTTCACGATGACGGGCACGCCGTCGCGGAAGGACTCGCCGATCGCCTTGGCGTCGTTGTACGAACGCGGGTGGATCGTGGTGATGCGGTGCATCGACTCCTCCACGGCGGGGGTCATGGCCACGACGCTCGACCGCTGGCGGATCGGCGTCACCTGGGCCTCACGGTCGGTGGTCTCCGGACCGCGCTCGGCGCGGCGGTGCGAGGCCGCCTCGTCCCGACGGTCCAGCTCGTCCTCGTAGTACTCGTCGTCGACCTCGTTGGCGAGGCCGAGAGCGACCATGGCGTTGCGCCAGGTTCCCATCGCAGATCTCCCAGTCTGTGCTTCCGTCACGCTGACCTGGACCCCAGGGAAGCACGGGGAGTGCGTGGGGGTCCTGTCCCGAAAGTACCGGAGAGCCCGCCGCGCGACGGGGACGCGCCCGGCGTGTCGGGGCGTGTCGCAGGAATCGTCGACTCCCCACCGACGGGCCCACCCGCCTCAGCCCCGGCGGATCACCCCGGCGAAGCGGCCCGTGGTGCGGCTGCGGCGATACGAGAACCAGGCGGGGTCCTCGATGGTGCAGGGATGGTCACGGTCGATCGCATCGGCCGGCACGCCCGCCCGGCCGAGTGCCTCCACGGCGCCGGCGCGCAGATCGATCGCCGGGGTGCCCCAGCTCGTACGGGTGCGGGTCGAGGGCAGGCGACGAGCGGCGTCCTCGGCCATGTCCGGCGGCACCTCGTAGCACCTTCCGCAGGCCGACGGACCTACGGCCGCCTGTATCCGCTCGGCTCGTGCGCCCAGGCGCTCCATCGCCGCAACGGTCGCCTCGAGCACCCCGGCCAGCAGCCCCGGCCGGCCCGCGTGTGCCGCACCGATCACCCCCGCCTCCGCCTCGCTCAGCAGCACCGGCATGCAGTCGGCCACCATGATGGCCAGGGCGATGTCGTCGCGGTCGGTGACCAGGGCGTCGGCGGTCACCACCGGGGGCTGCCCCGGTCCCGATGTCGCCTCGTCGCGGGCGGTCGCCCCGTCGCGGGCGGACGCCCCGTGCGCCGACGCCTCGGCCCGCGGCAGCACATGCACCTGGGCGCCGTGCACCTGGTCCACGAACACCAGCGGGCGTCCCACGACCTCGGCCACCCGCGAGCGGTTCTCGCTGACCACGGCGTCATCGTCCCCGACGTGCCGGGCGAGGTTCAGGGACTCGTACGGGCCCTTGCCCACCCCGCCCTCACGCGTGGTGAACAGGGCACGGGCCCCGCGAAGTCGCGGAGCCCGTGCGGGAAGAGGTGTCCTCACTTGAGGAAGGACGGCAGGTCGAGATCGTCGTCGTCGGCCGGCGGCTCCTCGATGCGCGGGGGACGCACGGGCTCCGACTGCGGTGCGGGGACGGGGCGAGCGGCCTGGCCGTTGCCCTGGTGCTGGTCCTCGTCCTCCTGGTCGGCCGGGTCCATCCGCTCGGTCCGGGGCTCCTGCTGCTGCTCGGCCGAGGGGCGGGAGGGCGCGAAGGTCTGCTGCGGGACGCCCCAGCCGCCGGCAGCCCCCGCGGCCGTACCGGCCCCGCTCATGGAGGCGGTGCGCTCGGTCGCGGCCGGGCGCGGCTGGACCGGCTCGGGACGCGCAGCGGGGCGGGACTGCTCGGTGCGCTGCGGGGGGCCACCGGCCTCGAAGCCCGCGGCGATCACGGTCACCCGCACCTCGTCGCCCAGGGCGTCGTCGATGACGGCGCCGAAAATGATGTTCGCGTCGGGGTGCGCGGCCTCCTGCACCAGGCGTGCGGCCTCCGAGACCTCGTACAGGCCCAGGTCGCTGCCGCCCTGGATCGACAGCAGCACGCCGTAGGCGCCGTCGATGGATGCCTCCAGCAGCGGGCTGGAGACGGCGAGCTCGGCGGCCTGCAGGGCGCGGTCGTCGCCGCGGGAGGAGCCGATGCCCATCAGGGCGCTGCCCGCTCCCTGCATCACGGACTTGACGTCGGCGAAGTCGAGGTTGATCAGGCCCGGGGTGGTGATCAGGTCGGTGATGCCCTGGACACCCGAGAGCAGCACCTGGTCCGCGGACTTGAAGGCGTCCAGCATGGACACCTGCTTGTCGGCGATGGACAGCAGACGGTCGTTGGGGATCACGATGAGGGTGTCCACCTCGGCCTGCAGGGCGGCGATGCCGGACTCGGCCTGGGTGGAGCGGCGGCGGCCCTCGAAAGTGAAGGGGCGGGTGACCACACCGATGGTCAGCGCGCCAAGGCTGCGGGCGATCTTGGCGACCACGGGGGCACCGCCGGTGCCGGTGCCGCCGCCCTCGCCGGCGGTCACGAAGACCATGTCGGCCCCGCGCAGGACCTCCTCGATCTCCTCGGCGTGGTCCTCGGCGGCCTTCTTGCCGACCTCCGGATCGGCACCGGCCCCGAGCCCCCGGGTGATCTCCTTGCCGACGTCGAGCTTGACGTCGGCGTCCGACATCAGCAGGGCCTGCGCGTCGGTGTTGATGGCGATGAACTCGACGCCCTTGAGACCGGCCTCGATCATGCGGTTGACGGCGTTGACACCGCCGCCGCCGATGCCGACGACCTTGATGACTGCGAGGTAGTTCTGGGATCCGGCCACGTTGATGTCCTTGCTGTTGTCGATCTGCTGTCGAACGGGGACCCAACCCTCGACCTCGAGTTGAGGTTCGGACTCTGCGGCCCCGTTCCTTCTCTTCGACGCTAAGGACGTGGCCGACGGGGCGCAACGACCTGCCGCGCGTGTCGTGTGGCGAACCTCCCGGTCCCGGGGTTCAGGCCGCGAAGGCGAGGGCGCGCGAGGGTCAGCGGGTGACCGGCGCCACCGGGGAGGAGACGTCGATCACGGAACCGGGCTGCGGGATCAGCGCCTGGACCACGTCGCCCTTCAGCTCGGCGTCGCGGGCATCGCCCCACACCACGCTCTTGGTGCTGCCGTCCTCCAGGGCCAGGGTGAAGGTGACGTCGCTGGGGCTGGTGGCGGTCATGTCCTGGACGGCAGGGCGGATCGGGTCAGGCAGCTCGGCGAGCACCTCGGTCATCGCCTCCGCGGCGCCGTCGGGGTCCTGTGAGGTGGTGCCCACTCGCAGCGGGATCAGCGTCGCGCCCTCGGCCGCGGCCGCCGGCAGCTCCTCCCCTGCGGCGTCGATCACCGCGACGGTGCCATCGGCACGGGTCAGGTGGGCGACAGGCTCGGACTCGACGACGGTGACGTGCATGCCATCGGGCCAGCGGCGCTCCACCTGGGCGGACTCGATGCCGGGGACGGTCGCGAGGTCCTCGCCGATCGCGTCGGTGGGCAGCAGCAGCACGCTGTCCCCCAAGCGAGGATCGAGGTGGGAGCGCACCGCCTGCTCCTCGACGTAGCCCAGGCCCGAGACGCTGATCTGCTGCAGCCGCAGGGCGGGCAGCCAGATCGCGGCCGACAGCACACCGATCAGCGCCAGCGTCACGACGACGGCACCGGCGATGATCGCGCGCCGGCGACGACGCCAGGGCCGACCGGCCACCAGGGCACGGAAGCGGTGAGCGGCAGGGACGACGTTGTCGGGGCCGTCAGGGCTGTCGGAAGCGTCGGGGCGGGGCTCGCGGAGCTCGGGCCGGGTGTCGCGGGGCGCGGGCCGGGGATTGCGGGGCGCGCCGACGGCGGTCACGGGCGAGCGGCCGTAGCTGCGGCCCGGCGGGTCGGAGGGGGCGGCCTCCCGCGGTTCCTGCCCCCGCTGGGCCTCGAGGGGCCGCTGCGGGGCCCGGCCGGACTGCGGCGGGACCCGGCCGGACTGCTGCGAGGACCGCCGCGACCCGGTGGGGCGCGGCGGGCTGGGGCGGCGGGCCATCAGGCCGTCCCCCGGGCGCGGCGCAGCGCCTGCAGCACCGCCGGAGTGTCCTCCACCACGTCCCCGGCACCGAGCATCAGCACCAGGTCCCCGGGGCGGGCCTCCCCCGCCACCTGGGAGGGCACCGGTGCACGTGCGTCCAGGGGGCGCACGTGAGCGGCGGTCGAGTGCTGGGTGATGGTGCGGGCATCCACCGTCGGGTCGGGGTCCTCACGGGCGGGGTACACGGGCATCACCCAGGCCAGGTCCGCGCCCTCCAGGGAGGCGGCGAAGGCGGCGGCGAAGTCGCGGGTGCGGGAGAACAGGTGGGGCTGGAACACCGCGAGCACCCGGCCACCCGCACCCTGATCGGCGACGATGGCGCGCGCGGCGGCGATGGTGGCGGTGACCTCGCGCGGATGGTGGGCGTAGTCGTCGATCACCGTGATGCCGTCCACCACACCGGCCAGGTCGAAGCGGCGGGAGGCCCCCGTGAAGCGTCCCAGCCCGTCGGCGAGCGCCTCCAGCGGCGCATCGGGCGCGGCCGATGCGGTACCGGCGAGCGCACCCAGGGCGTTGAGCACGTTGTGGTGGCCGGCCACCGCCAGGCGCACCCGGAGCGGGCCGCGCGGGCTGAGCACCTCGACATCGGTGCCATCGGGGCCGGAGTCCTCGGCGAGGACCCGCCAGTCGGCGTCCTCGCTGGTGCCGTAGGTGCTCACGCTCGCGCCATGAGCGGCGGCCCGCTCCCCCAGCGCCCGGGCGCCCTCGTCGTCGGCGCACACCACCAGGGTGCCGCCGGGAAGGATCCGGTCGGTGAGGGCGTCGAAGCCGGCCTGCAGGGTGGCGGCGTCCCCGTGGAAGTCGAGATGGTCGGGCTCGAGGTTGGTGACCACGAGGGACCGGGGGGTGAAGGCCAGGAAGGAGCCGTCGGACTCGTCGGCCTCGATCACGGCGATCCCGGTGCCGTCGCGCATCGATTCCGTGGGCGAGGGCTCCGCACCGAGGCCGGCGTTGCGGCCCAGGTCGGGCACGGCGGCCCCGAGCGCCCAGGCAGGATCCAGGCCCGCACCGCGCAGCGCCATCACGGCCAGGCCGGTGGTGGAGGTCTTGCCGTGGGTGCCGGCGATGGCCACCAGGTCCCGCTGCCCCATGAGCCCGGCCAGGGCCGCGGCGCGGTGGACGACGGGGATGCCGCGCCGGTGGGCGGCGATGATCTCGGGGTTGTCGGCGCGCACGGCGGTGGAGACCACCACCAGGTCCAGGTCCTCGGCCAGCAGGTCCGCATCGAAGCCGATGCCGATGCGGGCTCCCGCCTCGCGCAGCGGGCCGATGAACTGGCCGTCCTGGGAGTCGGAGCCGCTGACCTCGATGCCGGCCTCCAGGGCCAGCCGCGCCACGGCCGACATCCCGGCCCCGCCGATCCGCACCACGTGGAGGGAGCGGATCGGGCTCCCGGAAGGCCACTGCGCGTGGGTGACGACGTCCCCGGGAGTGAGGATGGTGCGGGGTGCGGGCCCCTGGGTGCGGGCAGCGGCGTCAGTCATGGCTTCACGGTAACGGCCGGGGTCACAACCGGCGGCCAGGCTCCCGTGCGGCACCGATCACGATCTCGGCGAGTCGTTCGGCGGCATCGGGGATGCCGAAGCGGCGGGAGGCCGCGGCCATGGCTGCGCGTCGCTCCTGGTCCAGCAGCAGCGGCAGCACCTGTTCCACCAGGCGCGATGCGGTGATCTGCGCATCCTCGATCATCAGCGCCCCACCGGCGCTGACCACGTCCTGGCCGTTCAGCGCCTGCTCGCCGTTGCCGATCGGAAGGGGCACCAGCACGGCGGGCAGCCCCACGGCGGTCAGCTCGCACACGGTCCCGGCGCCCGAGCGGGTCAGGGCGAGATCCGCGGCGGCGTAGGCGTCCTCCATGGCCCGCACGTACTCCACCACCCGGTAGCCGGGACGCGGGGTGAGGTCCTCGGCCTTGCCGCGGCCGGTGATGTGCAGGATCTGGGCACCGGCCTCCAGGAAAGCGGGGGCGGCCTCGCAGACGGCGCCGTTCAGGCGCTGCGCGCCCAGGGAGCCGCCGGTGACCAGCAGCACCGGGCGTGCCGGATCGAGGCCGAACTCCTGCACCGCCCCGTCGCGGCGGGCCGCGCGATCCAGGTGCGCGATGCCCTCGCGCATCGGCATGCCGATGCGGCGGGCGCCCCGCAGGCGGGTGCCGTCCAGAGCCGTGAGCACGGCGGCGGCGCGCACCGCTCCGAGGCGGTTGGCCAGGCCCGGGCGGCGATTCGCCTCATGGACCACCAGGGGGATGCGGGAGGCGGCGGCGGCGAGGTAGGCGGGAGGGCACACGTACCCGCCGAAGCCCACCACCACGTCGATGCCGCGGTCGCGCAGCAGGGCGCGCACCTCCCGCACGCTCCCCGCCAGCCGCGCCGGGAAGCGGACGGCAGCGCCACCGGGTCGCCGCGGGAAGGGCACCTTCTCGATGGTCACCAGCTCGAAGCCGGCGGCCGGCACCAGATCGGCCTCGAGCCCGGAAGCGGTGCCGAGCACCACGATCTGGGCCTGGGGCGCCTGCTCACGGATGCGCGCGGCGGTGGCCAGCAACGGGGAGACGTGGCCGGCGCTGCCCCCTCCGGCCAGCAGGACCCGGGGGGCGCGTGCGGCGCGAGGGTCACGGACCGCGTCGGGACCGCTGGGTGATCCGCTCATCGTCGGCTCCGCCCCTGAGCCGTGCGCGCGCGCCGTCGAGAACGGCGGGGGCGGCGCGAATCGCCGGTGGAGCCGCCGCGCGGAGCGGGCAGCACGCTCACGGAGCTGCGCACCGCGCCCACGCGGGCGGTGATGGCCTCGCGCGCACCCGGCTCGCTGCGGGCGAAGGACAGCAGCACGCCCAGCGCCGTCATGGACGCCAGCAGGGCGGAGCCGCCGGAGGAGATGAACGGCAGCGGGACACCGATCACGGGCATCAGGCCCGTCACCACCATCATGTTGACAAAGGCCTGCCCCAGGATCCAGGAGGCGATGCCGGCGATGGTGATCTGGCGGAACACGTCGTCGGTGCGGGTGATCATACGGAACATCACCAGGGCCAGCACGGCGAACAGGAACAGCACGCCCAGGGTGCCGGCCAGGCCGAACTCCTCCCCCAGGACCGCGAAGATGTAATCGTCCTCCGCGGCGGGCAGGCGCCCCCACTTCTGGCGGGACTCACCGGGGCCCACACCCCACCAGCCGCCCTCGGCCAGCCCCATCAGGCCCTGCTCGGACTGGTAGCCGGTGCCACCGACGCACTCGCCCTTGAGCCAGCAGTTGATACGGCCCATGCGGTTGCCGCTGGTGATGGTGAGGGCGACGACGCCGATGAGGCCGAGAGCTCCACCGGCGGCGAACCAGCGCCGGGGCACGCCGGCCACCCACAGCGAACCGGCCACCAGCAGGCACATCACCAGCGTGGTGCCCAGGTCGCGCCCCAGCACCACCAGGCCCAGCGCGGCGAGGACCCCGGGGACCAGGGGGAACAGCAGGTGGGCGGGCCGGTGCAGCAACGGCCGCTTGATGGCCAGCAGGGCGCCCAGCCACACGGCCAGGGCCAGCTTGAGGAACTCCGAGGGCTGCAGGGTCTGGGACCCGATGCGGATCCAGTTGCGGTTGCCGTCGACGTCGACGCCGAGCGGCGTGTGCACGAGGGTCTGCAGGGCCAGGCCCAGCATCAGCAGCGGCCAGGCGGCCTTGCGGTAGAAGCCCGGCGGAATCGAGGCGGCCACCAGCAGGGACGCCAGCCCCAGGCCCGCGAAGGTGCCCTGACGCAGCAGTCCCGCGAAGCCGGACTGGCCGCGGGAGATGTTCAGCACCGCGGTGGAGGAGAGCACCATCATCAGGCCCACGCCCACCAGCAGGGTGCCCAGCACGATCAGGGCGTAGAAGTCCAGGGCCGGTGACTTCAGCCAGTTGCCCACCCCGGCGCGCAGGCGGGAGCCGACGTCACCGAGGGGGTTCTCCTCCTCGGGGCGGACGACCCGGGTGGACCGGCGGGTCTCCTGCATCGTCATCCGTTCGCTCCTGCCAGTCGTTCCACGGCCGCGGCGAACAGCTCCCCCCGTTCCGCGTAGTTGCGGAACTGGTCGATCGAGGCTGCGGCCGGTGCCAGCATCACCACGTCCCCCGCCGAGGCGAGGGAGCGGGCGGCCTGCACCGCCTCCTCCATCAGCCGGGAGCGCCCGGCGACATCGCCAGTGTCACCCGGATCCACGCGCACCACGGGGAGGTCAGGGGCGTGTCGCCCCAGCGCCTCGGCGAACGGGGCGGGATCGGTGCCCAGCAGCACGCAGCCGACCAGTCGGCCGGCGACGGCCTGGACCAGGGGGTCGATGTCAGCGCCCTTGGTGTCGCCTCCGGCGATCCACACCACGCGCTCGGCGGCGGCGAGGGAGGCGCGGGCTGCGGCGGGGTTGGTGGCCTTGGTGTCGTCCACCCAGGCGACCTCGTCGATGCGGGCCACCAGGTCGGCGCGGTGGCGGCCGATGCGGTACGCGCGCAGGCCGTCGCGCACGGCCGCTTGCTCGACACCGTGGGCGCGGGCCAGTGCCGCGGCGGCCAGGGCATCCAGCACGATGTGCGGGCCGGCGCCGTGGGGACCCAGGTGGGCGAGGTCCTCGAGGGTGGCGAGCTCGGCCGCCTGCCGGTGCCGATCGGGGACGAAGGCGCGGTCCACCAGCATCCCGTCGACCACGCCGAGCTCGGAGGGTCCCGGGGAGCCCAGGGTGATGCCGATGGCGCGGGCGCCCTCGAGGACGTCGGCCTGTTCGACCAGGCGACGAGTGGTGGGGTCGGCGACGCTGTACACGCAGGCGCGCTCGACGCCCTCGTAGATGCGACCCTTCGCGGCGGCGTAGGCAGGGGCGCTGCCGTGCCAGTCCAGGTGGTCGTCGCTCACGTTGAGCACTGCGGCGGCCTGGCAGTCCAGGTGCTCGGTGCGGTGCAGCTGGAAGCTGGACAGCTCCACGGCCAGCACGTCGAAGCCCTCCGGGTCCAGCGCCGCCTCGATCACCGGCAGGCCCACGTTGCCGCAGGCCACGGCGCGCAGGCCGGCGTGCTGGAGGATCGACTCCAGCATGGTGACCGCGGTGGTCTTGCCGTTGGTGCCGGTGATGCCGAGCCAGGCGGGCCCGTCGGCCGCCTGCATGCGGCGAGCCAGCTCGACCTCGCTCCACACGGGGATCCCGGCCTGCTGGGCCTGGACCAGCAGGGGCTGCTCGGGCCGCCAGCCGGGTGAGGTGACCACCAGGTCCACCTCACGGTCGGCGGGGAGGGAGCCGGTGTGCTCGGCCCCCAGGCGCACCTCGACACCCAGCACCTGAAGGATCCGGGCCTTCTCCCGGTTCTCGGGGGTGTCGGCGCTGTCGACCACCAGCACCCGGGCGCCGCGCTGCATGGTCTGGTCCGCGACCGCGTAGCCGGAGACGCCGAAGCCGGTCACCAGGATGCGCAGCCCGGCCACGTCCATGCCCGGCCAGGCCCGCTGCTCGGCCGGGAGACCATGGGCTGGGCCGGTCGTAGGACCGGCCGGGGGCGTGGTCATGAGGTGAGCCTCGGCAGGGCGTCGAGGTAGAACAGGCCCAGGCCGAGGCCCGCGAGGATCCCGGCCACGATCCAGAAGCGGACCACGATGGTGACCTCGTTCCAGCCCTTGAGCTCGAAGTGGTGCTGGAGGGGGGCCATCCGGAACACGCGCTTGCCGGTGGTCTTGAAGCTGGCCACCTGGATGATCACGGACAGCGAGATGGCCACGAACAGGCCGCCGATCACGGCGCCCAGGATCTGGGTGCGCGAGACGATGGTGAGGCCGGCGATCGCGCCGCCCAGGGCCAGGGACCCGGTGTCGCCCATGAAGATCTTCGCCGGGGAGGTGTTCCACCACAGGAAGCCCACGCAGGCACCGATCATCGCCGCGCACAGCACGGCGGTGTCCAGCGGGTCGCGGGCGTCGTAGCAGTTGACCGTGCCGCCAGCGGCGAAGTCCACGTTGCACACCTGCCGCCACTGCCAGAAGGAGATCACCAGGTAGGCGGCAGTGAAGATGATGGTGGCGCCGGAGGCCAGGCCGTCCAGGCCATCGGTGAGGTTCACGCCGTTGGACCAGGCCGCCACCAGGAAGTTCGCCCAGACCGCGAAGAGGATGAAGCCCGCGACGCTGCCGCCGAAGGCGAGGTCCAGCCAGGGCACGTCCCGCACGAAGGAGATGTTCGTGGAGGCCGGGGTGAGGCCGGACTCGTCCCGGAACAGCAGCGCCATCACGGCGAAGGCCGTGGCCACCACGAACTGACCCAGCAGCTTGGCGCGGGGCCGCAGGCCCAGGCTGCGCTGCTGGGAGATCTTCAGGTAGTCGTCCAGGAAGCCCACCACGCCCAGGCCCACCATCAGGAACAGCACCAGCAGCACGGAGATGCTGGGGGGCTCCCACACGGCCAGGTGGGCGATGCCGTAGGCGAGGATCGTGGCCAGGATGATGGCGACGCCGCCCATGGTGGGCGTGCCTCGCTTGGTGGCGTGGGAGGTGGGGCCGTCATCGCGGATGAACTGGCCGTACCCGCGCTTGACGAGGACCCGGATGTACAGGGGGGTGCCGAAGATCGCCAGCACCAGGGCGGTGCCCCCCGCGATGAGGATCGGGATCATGCGTGTGCTCCTCCGTCCTGGTGCCGGGCACGGTCCGCGCGTCGTTCCAGGTGCGCGATCAGAGGCCGTGCGAGCTGGCGCAGGCCTGCGTCGCGGGACGACTTCAGCAGCACCACATCGCCGGGCGCCAGGGTCCGTTCTAGCACAGCCAGGGCCTCTTCGACGTCGGCCACCTGCATGGACTCCCCACCGAAGCTGCCCTCGAGGCTGGCCCCGTGGTGGAGGGGGGCCGCGCCCTGCCCCACGACGATCAGCAGACCGATGTTCAGCCTCACCACCAGGCGCCCGATCTCGTCGTGCAGGCGCACCGACTCCTCGCCCAGCTCGAGCATCTCGCCCAGCACGGCGATGGTGCGGTGGCCGCGCCCGAGGTGCGCGAGGGTCTTCAGCGCCAGGCGCATCGAGTCGGGGTTGGCGTTGTAGGCGTCGTCGATCACCAGCACATCGCCGGCGCGCCGGGCCTCCATCCGCTGCCCGGAGGCCAGACGCACTCCCTGGAGGGAGGCCGCGGCGGCAGCGGGCTCGACCCCGGCGAGGATCGCCGCGGTGAGGGCGGCGATCGCGTTGGCGGCCTGGTGCTCCCCCAGCAGATCGGGGCGCACCTCGAAGGATCCGGCGGGAATGTCCGAACCGTCCGGTCGGGTGAGGCCCTCCGGGACCTGCAGGGTGAAGCTCACGCGGGCGTCGTCGTCGAGCCGCAGGTCCGTGGCGCGCACGTCGCCCCGGTCGAGCCCCCAGGTGACCGCCGGGGCCTCGGTGAGCTGCGCCATGGCGGCCACCCGGGGATCCTCGGCGTTCAGCACGGCTCGCCCCTCGGGGGACAGCGACCGGACCAGTTCGGCCTTGGCCCGGGCGATGCCCTCGACGGAGCCGAACTCGCCGAGGTGGGCGGAGCCCACGTTGAGCACCACGGCGATGTCGGGGCGGGCGATGTCGGTCAGGTGGGCGATGTGGCCCGGTCCACGGGCTCCCATCTCCAGCACCAGGAAGCGGGTGTGCTCGTCAAGGCGCAGCACCGTCAGCGGCAGGCCCAGCTCGTTGTTGAAGCTGCCGACGGGGGCGATCGTGGGGCCGAGATCGCCGAGGGCCACCCCGAGCAGGTCCTTGGTGCCCGTCTTCCCGGCGCTGCCGGTGATCGCGAGCACCCGCAGCTGCGGGTTCTCCCGGCGTGCCTGCTCCAGTTGGG
Organism: Brachybacterium sp. p3-SID1565; assembly: GCF_025143785.1. Lineage (NCBI taxonomy): Bacteria > Bacillati > Actinomycetota > Actinomycetes > Micrococcales > Dermabacteraceae > Brachybacterium > Brachybacterium sp. p3-SID1565. Next base: position 9,682 of record NZ_JAMBDS010000050.1, on the reverse strand, counting down.
CGCGGGCCAGGTCCGACAGGGCGCGCTGCACGTCGTCGACCAGGACGGCCGGGATGTCCTCGGCCGTCTGTCGGGAGACCAGGCACAGCGCGGCGCCGTCGGCGACGGCTGCGGCGAGGAAGTCGTGGCCGTCGACCGTCTCGCCCTCGAAGGCGGCGAACAGATCGCCCTCGGTCACGGTGCGCGAATCGATGCGGGCCTCACCGGTCACCCGCTCCTCACCGGTGGCGCCGCCCACCAGGGTGCCGCCGACGAGGCGAGCGATGTCGTGCGCAGTGATGGCGAGCATGGTCAGTGTCCTCCGTCAGCCTGGGGGTCGCCCGGTCCGGGCCGCGCGGCGAGGGCGTCGCGCAGGCGGAGGCGATCATCGAACGGGTGGACGATACCCCCGATGTCCTGCCCGGTCTCGGCTCCCTTGCCGGAGACGAGGATGGTGTCGCCCACGTCCGCCAGGGAGGCGGCCAGCTCGATGGCGCTGCCCCGGCCGTCCACCTCGTGGACCTCGGCGTTCGTCGCATCCGGGATGCCGGAGCGCACGGCTGCCCTGATCGCGGCGGGGTCCTCGGTGCGGGGGTTGTCGTCGGTGATGATCACCACGTCGGCCAACCGGGCGGCGACCTCCCCCATGAGCGGGCGCTTGGTGCGGTCGCGGTCGCCACCGGCGCCCATCACGCAGATCACGCGGCGGGTGCCGGGGACGGAGCGCAGCGTGGTCAGCGCCTTCTCGAGCGCATCGGGGGTGTGCGAGTAGTCGACCACTCCGCGCACCGGGGCGAGGGCCACGGGCTCCATCCGGCCGGGGACGGTGCCGGCGGTGCCGAGGGCGGCGTCCACCTCCGGACCGCTCACCCCGATGGCCTCCAGCAGCAGGACGGCCGCGAGGGTGTTGGCGACGTAGTGGCGGCCGGGCAGTGCCGCGCGCAGGCGCCGCTGCGCCGGGGCGCCCTGCTTCCCGACGACGGTGAACACGCTGCCGTAGTCATCGGGGAGGATCTCCCGCGCGACATGGTCCGCCTCGATGCCGGGGAGGGTGGCGTACGTGGTCACGGGCACCTGGGCCCGGTGGGCCAGGCGCCTGCCCCACTCGTCGTCCACGCACACCACGCCGCGCCGGGAGTGCTCCGGGGTGAACAGCAGGGCCTTGGCCGCGAAGTAGTCCTCCATCGTGGGATGGAAGTCGAGGTGGTCCTGCGAGAGGTTGGTGAAGCAGGCGACGTCGGCCACGACCTCGTCCGCGCGGTGGAGCACCAGGGCGTGGGAGGAGATCTCCATGGAGCAGGCCTCGACGTCGTCCTCCAGCATCCGGGCCAGGATGCCGTGCAGCTCGGGCGCCTCGGGAGTGGTGCGCACGGTGGCGATCGCATGATCGGTGCCGGTCGCGTCGCGGTACTCGGTGCCGCTGGTGCCGACCATGCCGCTGGGGCGGCCCAGCGCCAGCAGGGTGCGGTGCACCATCGTGGTGACCGAGGTCTTCCCGTTGGTGCCGGTCACGCCGATCGTGCGCAGGTGCTGCGCCGGTCTTCCGTAGACCACAGCGGCGGCGGTGGCGGTCTCCCGACGCGGGTTTTCGACCACCAGGGCGGGCAGCCCGGCCCGCGCGCAGGCCTCCGCGCCGGCGTCGTCGGTCAGCGCGAGGACGGCCCCGCGGGAGACGGCCTGCTCGACGTAGTCGGCGCCGTGGGCATTGGCACCTGGCAGGGCGCACCACAGATCCCCCGCCTCGACGCCGCGGGAGTCGAGGGTGACCCCGGAGACGGTGGCCTCGAGGTCGGTCAGGGACGGCGGCGGTGCTGCGCCGAGCTCCGCGGCGAGCGCACCGATGCTCACCCCGGCTCGACGGCGAGGACGAGCGGGCTCGGGAGCGGGGACTGCGGACACGGGGCCGGTCACCACTCGTTCTCGAGCACGCGTGCGGGCTTGCCGGTGGGAGGGATGCCCTGGTGCTGGAGGGTGAAGGTCATCAGCTCGGAGAAGGCGGGTGCTGCAGCCCGGCCGCCCGAGATGAAGCTGTTCAGGCCGAACACGAACACGCCGATCACGATCTCCGGGTCGTCCGCGGGGGCGAAGCCGATGAAGGAGGCGGTGTAGGTGCCACCGGGGACCTGCGCGGTGCCGGTCTTGCCGGCCACCGCGTACCCGGGCACGCTCGCGCCGGAGACGCCGTCCTCGACCACGTTGTCCATCAGCTCGGTCATGGTGGCGGCGGTCTCGGAGGAGACCACGCGGGTGGACTCGGGCTCCCCCATCGGTCGGATGCTGCCGTCGTCCTCCCGGGTGCCGGCGACGATCCGCGGCTGCACCCGCACTCCGTCGTTCGCGAAGGTGCCCACCGCCGAGGTCATCTGCAGAGCGTTGACGGAGTAGCCCTGGCCGAAGGCCGTCGTGTACCGGGTGCGGCCGGTCCACTGCGAGGCGGGGTGGACCACGCCGGCGGACTCACCGGGCAGACCCACGCCGGTGGGCTCCCCCAGGCCGAACGCCTTCAGGTAGTCGTAGCGCACCGAGGGTGGGAGGGTCTCGGAGATCTGCACGGTGCCGACGTTGGAGCTGTTCTTCAGCACCCCGGCGAGCGTGAGCCGCTGATCCTCGTGGGTGAGCGCGTCCTTGATGCGATGGCCCTCGAAGTTCATGGTGTACGGCACCTCGTACTGCGAGTCCAGGGTGACGGTGCCCTCCTCGAGGGCCGCCGCGACGGTGAACACCTTGCCGGTGGAGCCCGGCTCGAACACGTTGGAGATGGAGCGGTTGCCGCGGTTCTCCTCGGGTGCCTCGCCCGGGGCGTTGGGGTCGTAGGTGGGGTAGTCGGCCAGGGCCAGCACCTCGCCGGTGCGGGCGTTCAGGACCACCGCACTGGCGCCGGTGGCACCCCAGCTGTCAGCTGCGCTCGCGGCGACCTGCTGCGCCTTCCACTGCAGGTCCCGGTCGATGGTGAGGACGAGGTCACGGCCGTCGACGGCCTGGGTGGTCTCCTGCCGACCGGTGGGGATGATCTGGCCCTGGGCGCCGCGCTCGTAGGTGGTGGTGCCGTCGGTACCGCTGAGCTGGTCGTCGTAGGTGAGCTCGGTACCGGCCAGGGCGGTGCCGTCGGATCCCACGAAGCCCAGCACGTTCCCGCCCACGGAACCGGCCGGGTAGATGCGCTGGGCCACCCGGTCCGCGCCGATGCCGGGGATCTTCAGGGCCAGGGCGGCGTCCCGCACCGCGGGGTCGACGTTCTTCTCCAGGTACATGAAGCCGCGATCGCCGGTGAGCGCCTCCTCGGTCTCGGTCACGCTCCAGCCCAGCACGGGGGCGAGCTTCTGGGCTGCCGCCGGGATGCCCGTGACCTCCGCCGTCGTGGAGTTCTCCAGGTAGGTGTCGACCTGCAGCTGGTTGACCCACAGGTCGTAGCGCTCCTGGGAGCTGGCCAGCACGGTGCCGTTGCGGTCCAGGATGTCACCGCGCAGAGCGGGGATGGTGCGGGTGACGGTGCGCTGCTTGACCGCTTCCTCCGCGCGGGCACTGGCGTCCAGTCCCTGCACCCAGATCAGTCGACCGGACAGTGCCATCACCGCCACCATGATCAGCGTCAGCAGCAGGCGGTGGCGGACGGCGGGGCTGCCCACCCGGGCCGTGGGGACGCGGAAGGAGCCCCGGGGCGCGCGGGTCCTCCCCGTGCCGCGGGGGCTGCGCTTCCTGCTGCGGTCGTCCGCCATCTGCTCAGGCTCCCTCGTTGCCCATGCCGTGATACGCCTGGGGCTGATCGTAGATCTGCGCGGGCGGCACGGCCTGCTCCGCCGGAACCTCGGCGAGTTCCGGAGGTGCGGGTGCCTCGGCATCGACGGTGTCGGAGAGCACGGTGCGGGTGTCCAGGTCGATGTAGGCGGGATCGGTCACCGGCACCATCCCCAGCTCGCGGGCCTGTCGCTCCAGCTCCTGGGGGGTGCCCAGACGCTCGTCTGTGGCCATCAGTGCCTGCTGCTCCTCGGTCAGTCGCTGGGACTGGATCTGCAGGCGGTTGATCTCGTAGCTGGTGTCGGACATCTGGATGTTCAGGTAGAGCAGAGCAGCCAGTGTCGCGACCACGATCGCGGTGCACAGCAGCGTGAACGGCATGGCGCTGCCGGCGGCCTTCGGTCGGGCCAGGACGGTCAGGCGCGGGGTGGACCAGCCGGCCGGCCGCGCGGAGCGAACGGGCCGGACGGCGACGGAGCGGATGGCGGAGGTGGAGGCCATGTCACGAGGCTCCTTCGACGATGCGGGTGCGGGTCAGTGCGCGCAGGCGGACGGAGCCCGCGCGGGGATTGGTCTCGCGCTCGGCGGGCCCGGCCTGGACCGCGCCGCGCACGAGAGAGGTGAAGGTGGGGCGGTGCTCCTCCAGCTCGACCGGCAGGCCGGGTGGGGCCGAGGAGCGGGTACGACGCGCGAAAGCACTCTTGACCAGGCGGTCCTCACCTGAGTGGTAGGACTCCACGACGATCCGGCCGCCCAGGCGCACGCTGTCCAGCGCACCCTCGAGAGCGCTCGCGAGGATCCGCAGCTCGTCGTTGACCGCGATCCGCAGCGCCTGGAAGGAGCGCTTGGCGGGGTGGCCACCGCTGGCCTTCGAGGCGGCAGGGACGGCACGGTCCAGCAGGGTGACCAGTTCGCCGCTGCGGGTGAGCGGGGCGTGCTCGCGCTGCTCGACGATGCGCCGTGCGATCCGACGGGCGAAGCGCTCGTCGCCGTACTGGTGGAGGATGCGGGAGATCTCCGCCTCGGGCAGGTCGCGCAGCAGATCGGCCGCGGTGGGCCCCCCGGAGGAGGGGTCCATGCGCATGTCCAGCGGGGCATCGGCGACGTAGGAGAACCCGCGATCGGCGGTGTCGATCTGGAAGCTGGAGACGCCCAGGTCCATCATCACCGCGTCGGCACTGTCGAGACCGAGGTCGGCGAGGACCTCGGGGATCTCGTCATAGGTGGCGTGCACCAGGGTGAGTCGGTCCGCGAACCCGGCGCGGGTGAGCCGTTCCCGGGCCAGGTCCAGTGCCAGGGGATCGCGGTCGATTCCCACCAGGCGCGCGGCGGGGGCGGCGGCGAGGACGGCGCCGGCGTGCCCGCCCATCCCCAGCGTCGCATCGACGTACACCGAGCCGGGGCTCTGCAGGGCGGGGGTGAGCAGGTCCACGGTGGTGTCGAGGAGGACGGGGACGTGTCGCTCCTCGGCGGGCGCGGCGCTGCCGGTGTCGCCCCGCTGCGGTGTGCGGTCCATCGTGCCCCCTCCCCGGTGCTGCGGTGTCGGTCCTGTGCTGTGTGTCGATGGGTGATGTCGTCGGGGCCGTCCAGCCAGATTCCCCGTCGTTCCCGACCCGCCACCGGGGAAGTAGCGTCGGGGCGGGAACGACGAGAGGTCTCACAGGACGGATGTCCGTCAGAACAGGCCCGGGACCACCTCCTCGGCGGTCTGGGCGAAGCCCTCCTCCTTCTGCTCGAGGTAGGTCTCCCAGGCCGGGAGGGACCAGATCTCGAGCCGGTCCAGCGCGCCGATGACGGCGCATTCCCGGTCCAGGCCCGCGTAGGAGCGCAGGTGGCTCGGGATGGTGATGCGGCCCTGCTTGTCGGGGATGACGTCCTCCGCGCCGGAGAGCAGCACGCGCAGGTAGTCACGCGTGCGCTGATCGGTGGTGGGCGCCCGACGGGCCTCATCGAGCTTCTGGCGGAACTCGGCGATCGGGTACACCGCAATGCAGTGCTCCTGGCCTCGAGTCATCACCAGTCCCGTGGCGAGCTCGTCACGGAACTTCGCCGGGAAGATCAGGCGCCCCTTCTCGTCCAGCTTGGGCGTGAAGGTGCCGAGGAACATCTCGACCCCCTCTCACCTGCATGGACGGGAAGTGCGGAACCATCTCCTCCCAACGCGCTCCACTTTACCCCACTCCGCCCCACATCGCGCTACCCCTGGCGCCGATTCGCCCCCCATGGCGCACATCACTGCTGGTCATAGCAGTGGTGTGAGGTGGGGGGAAAATCGGCGACGTGGAGCGCTCCCGCAGCACCCGAGGTGGTTCCATCGCCTCGGACATCACAGACGAGCCCCGCACCGCAACCGCCGGGCGGCATCATCAGTGCAGGTCAGGAGCTTTCGGTTCGAAGGCCCTGCCGCGTCGTGCTGCGCGGGGGTGCACCGGGGAGGGAGGTGGTGGAGGGAAAGGGAGGGGCCCGGTGGAGGGAGGTGGAGAACCGGGCGGAGAAGGGTGGGGAACCGGCCGGAGGGAGGCGGCTGGACACGAAGAAGCCCCGGCTCCTAGGAGCCGGGGCGTCAGCAGGGGCGGGGCATCCGCCGGGGCACGGGTCCGACGGCCGTGGTCAGAACCGGGAGTCGTCCCCCGAGCGCTTCTCCCAGCGGTCCTCCATCTTCTTCATGAAGGTGCCGCCGTTGTCCAGGGGGCCCTGGGTGGTGGGGCGGGTGCCGCCGGAGTCCCCGGGGCCGTCCCCATCGTTGGAGTTCGTCGGGGAGGTCACCGCATACACCGCCCCGGCCAGCATGCCGATGAAGGCGATCACGCCGAGCCACACGGCCGGCAGGGCCACCGCGAGGACCAGCACCAGCAGGCCCAGCACCACCCCGCCCAGGCCGATCGCGATGCGGCGGCCGTTGCGGCGGGGGCTTCGCGACGGCGAGAAGGCGCGCGCAAGGCGAGGATCGTCGGCGAAGAGCTGACGTTCCATCTCATCGAGCATTTTCTGCTCGTGCTCCGACAGCGGCATGATCCCGCTCCTTGTCCCCGTGCTCCGCGCTCCTGGGCGCCTCCCCGCTCGATCCCGGACGGCGGCCGTCATCGGCGGTCCCCCTAGTTTAGGCGTCGCCCCTGGGAATGGGAACCTCACGATCCCCGGGGCCGGACCGCACCGCCGGACCCGCCCCCTCCGGGCGCAACGTGGAGCCGCGAGCCAGGCTGGAGGCGCCGAACCGGTCACGGGCGCGATCCATGGCGGCCTCGAGGTCCTGCCAGCCGGCCGAACGCCCGGTCAGCTCCCGGGGCTCCCCGCCCGGCCCGGCTGATGCCAGCTGCGTGGCCCGCACCCCGGCCAGTCGCACCCGCGGCATGCGCGTGCTCTCCCGTTCCCACAGTGCCACCACGTGCTCGCGCAGGCGCTCGCCGCTGGAGGTGGGCTGGTCCATCGTGGCCGAGCGGGTGATGGTGGCGCCGTCGGGCGAGCGCAGCTTGAGGACCACGGTGCGGGCCACGAACCCGGAGCGGCGCAGTTGCCGGGCCACGTCGTCGGCCATCACCGTGATGCGGCGGCGCACCTCGTGCGGATCGGTGAGGTCCTCGTCCCAGGTGCGCTCGGTGCCCAGGGACTTGTCGCGCACCCGATGTCCCAGGCCGGTGCGGTCACTGCCATCGGCCACCCGCATCACCTGGAGCGCCTGGGGGCCGATGGCGCGGGCGAGGGTCGAGACAGGGACGTCGCGCACGTCGCCGACGGTGTGCACGCCGATGCGCTCCAGCGCCTTCACGGCCGTGGGCCCGATGCCCGAGATCACCGATACCGGCAGCGGCGCCAGGAATGCCGCGGTGCTCTCCGCGGGGACGATGAGCATGCCGTCGGGCTTGGCGCGGGCGGAGGCGATCTTCGCCACTGCCCGGGACACGGAGCCGCCCACCGAGCTGGGCAGCCCCAGCTCCTCTCGGATCCGCCTGCGCAGCAGGCCTGCGATCTCCTCGGGAGGCCCGAACAGCCGCCTGGCCGGGCGGGCGTCCAGGAACGCCTCGTCCACGCTGATCTGCTCGACATCGGCCACCACGTCCCGCAGCAGGTCCATCACCTGGCGGGAGACCTCGCGGTAGCGATGGATGCGCCCGGGGACGATCACCAGATCCGGGGCGAGGCGACGGGCGGTGGCCATGGGCATGGCCGAACGGATCCCCCGTGCCCGCGCCGGGTAGCTGGCAGCGGCCACCACACCGCGAGCTCCGGCCCCGCCCACCACCACCGGGAGTCCCCGCAGGGAAGGATCGTCCCGGATCTCCACCGAGGCGAAGAAGGCGTCCATGTCCAGGTGCAGGATGCCGGGGATCTCCGGATCCGGCGCGGCACCCGGGACCTGCATGGTCATCGAGACCTCCTCGGCAGAGCAGGTGGGGATCAGGGGGCAGATGAGCTCGACTGTACCGGCCGCACTATCCGGCCAGGGCCACCACCTGCTGCGGCATGCCCTCCAGCAGGGCCTCCGATACCGCGGACAGGTGCAGGGCGGTGAGCTCGATGTGGCGACGCAGCAGCACCGGATCCGGGAGCGCGTCGAGGCTGCGCTCCAGACGCGCGCGCTCGGCCACCATCGGGGCCATCTGCTCGGAGCGCGACGCGGCGTCCCCTCCCAGCCGCTCCAGTGCCGTCCAGACGTTCAGCGGGAGCCGCCGGCGGCGATCGCGGTTGGCCCGCTGCACCAGCACCCCGGCGCCTCGCAGCGCTGCCCGGTGCACGAGCTCGAATGCCTCCCGCGGGTGCTCAGCAGCGAGCCGCTCCCCCTCGGCGAGCAGCCAGCGGGCACGACCCAGCCCCGCGAGGTCCTCATCGAGACGGGCCAGACGGATGCGGGCGGGGGTGATCGTGGGGGCGGTCATGGCGGCTCCTTCCTGTTCGTTGCTCTCCGTGCTTCTCCTCACCGGGTGAACCCACCGTAGGAACGGGCACCGACGAACGAAGCCCCACCTGATCGGGAGTGGATGGACCTGCAGTGGGGAGGAACCTGCAGTGGGGAGGAACCTGCAGTGGGGAGGAACCTGCAGTGGGGAGGGACCTGCAGTGGGGAGGGACCTGCAGTGGGGAGGGACCTGCAGTGGGGAGGGACCTGCAGTGGGGAGGGACCTAGAGTGGAGCGATGGCCCGCCGTGAACGCACCCACAGCAGCTCCAGCTCCGTCTTCGGGCACCTGCCGCAGCTGGGCGTGGCCCTGCCCATCTCCACCGGGGCCGCGCGACTCACCCAGGAGCAGGACGGATCCCTGCTCCTCGAGGTCAACGGGGTCCCCTCCTCACACCTGCATCCCGATCCCAGGCACCTGGTCTTCGAGTACATGCGCTGGATGCAGCTGGTGATCGACCTGCACCTGCAGCAGATCTCCGGGACGGCACCGCAGCTCGCGCACCTGGGCGGGGCCGGCTGCGCGCTCCCCCGCGCTGTCGCAGCCGCGCATCCCGGCAGCCGGCACATCGTGGTGGAGATCGACGGTCAGCTGGCCGAGCGGGCGCGGGAATGGTTCGACCTCCCCCGCTCACCCCAGCTGAGGATCCGCATCGACGACGCGCTCAGCGCGCTCACGGCGTGGCGGGAGGACCGGTTCGACGTCCTGGTGCGTGACGTGTTCGCCGGCAGCACCACCCCCGACTCACTGCTCACCGCCGACGCCTGCACGCACGCGGCGCGGGTGCTGAAGGACGGCGGCATCTACCTCGCCAACTGTGCCGCTCCCCCGGGTTCCGGGCTGATGGCCGACGAGGTGGCGACGCTGTCCACCGTGTTCGAGCACGTATCAGCGATCGCCGAGCCCGCACACCTGTCCGGCAAGCGCAGGGGCAACTGCGTGCTGGTGGCCTCCTCGCGCCCCCTGCCCGAGGGCATCGATCGGGCGCTGCGCTCCGACCCCGTCTCCGTGCGCCTGGCCCGACCGCAGCAGGTCGAGGCGCTGCGCCGGGCCGGGCGAGTGCGGCACAGTCCT